>JBGOYP010000057.1:0-10118 GCA_041479785.1 Candidatus Aminicenantia bacterium
CCGTACTTCGGATTCTGAAAGACCATGTCCACGGTGTCGGGCCCGGTCCCGAACAGGGGATAATCCGCGATGATCCTCAGTCCGGCCCGGGCGTACTCGAGACGGTATTGGTTCGCGGGATCGCGCAGGCTGATGATGCTCAGGGCGCGGTCGCGCACCGGGCGCGGGCTGACGACGAGCGCGAGTCCGGCGAGCACCGGAATGACGAGAAGTGATTTGGGCCGCCAGATGAGGAGAATGACACACAGCGCGACGCCCAGGCCGATCCAACCGCTTCGCGTCAGGGTGAGGACGAGGGCGTAGGACGCGAGGATGAGGCTGGCGGCCCAGAAAAGACGCCGTTTTCCGCGCCCAAAGACGACATAGCCGAGGGCCACGGCGCCGAACAGGCTGAGCAACCCTCCTTGTGTCATATAGTGACCCATGAACCCCCGGACGCGCTCGCCGGGGGACGCTTTGAGCAGGGAATAGCCGATGGCATAGACGGCATTCGCGAACCCCGAGGCGAGGATGGCGCCGTAGGCGAGGTCGATGTCAACGGCGCGCTTGAATGCGGCGACGGCCATGGGGATGACGAGGAGAAGAAGGAGGTTCCGGCAATTCTTGAAGCTCATGGCGGGATTGACCGACCGCGCCGAGGACACGAGCGATAGCCCGGCATAAACAAGAAGCGGCCAGAAAAACGAGGGGACGACAAAGCGGCGCCTTTTCGTGACGAGGAGTACGACCCAGGCCACCAGGCCGGCGGCGAGAAAGAGCTGCTCGACCGAAATCGAAACCTGGGAAAAAAGCAAGCTGACGACGAGAGCGAGGGCGAGCGCCGCGTCCCAGGGCGTTTGTCCGGCGAAAATTTTCTTCGCGTCCGCGACCATGGGCGGCTATTATATCACACCAGGAAAGGACGGCAGGCGGCGTAGACCTCTTCGGGAGAGATGCCGAGGAGACACCGGAAATCGTCCGTCGCGCATCGGTGCTGGGGGCAGGGGCGGCAGGGGAGGGGTTTCTCGAGGATGACGATCGGCTCTCCGCGCGGCCGCCACGGCGCGAAATGGGCGGGGAGGGTCGGCCCGAAATAAGCGACGATCGGGATCGGCGTCGAGGCGGCGATATGCATCGGGCCGCTGTCCGGGCCGACAAACAGCGCGGCCCGGCGGACGAGCTCCCGGATTTCGATGAGGTTCAACCGGCCGACGAGCGAAAATGTCCTCTCCGGCGCGTCTTCCAGAATTCCGGCTTCGGCCGGTTTGTCGGCGTCGGAGCCGATAAGCGCGACCCTGGTCCCGGGGATTTCGGATAGGAGACGGATGAGCTCGGAGATATGGCCCGCACCCCAATCCCTGAACCTGTTGCCCGCGCCGACGTGAAGAACGACGAGCTTGCCGGCGCCGGAGGTCCCGAGGCCGGCTACGCCGAGAAATTCGGCGACGCGCGCGGTTTCGGCCGGAAGGGGTTCGGGAAGGATGAGGGGCGGTATATCGGCCGGGCCGAATTCCGCGCCGAACGCCCGGACGAGGTTGGCGTGATTGACGACGCTGTGGACGGGCCCGTCCGGCCCGCCGCGCGGAACGCGGATATCGTAGAGACATCTTTTTCCCCGGATGGCGTAGCCGACTTTGAGCTTGGCCCCGCCGAGCAACGTGATCCAAGAGGCGCGCGGGCCGCCGTGGAAGTCGAGAAGCGCGTCAAAATGGTCTTCGCGGATTCCGCGGATGAGGCGGAGGAGGTCGCCGCGGCTCTGCTTTGCCGGGACGGCGATGATGCGATCAATGGCGGGATTCCCCTCGACGAGGCGGCGATAGGGTTCTTCGACGAGGTAAGTGAATGACGAGGACGGAACGTGTGTCTTGAGAAGGGCGACGGCGGGGGTCGTCATGACGACGTCCCCGATCCGGCGAAGCCGGATGAGCAGGATTTTCGTCGGCGTCAATTCTTGGTCGGCCGGCCCGGGTCGATGGTCGCTTCGTCGATCAGCATGACCGGGATATCGTCTTTGATGGGATAGACGCGGTGGCAGGCCACGCATTTCAGCCCATGACCATCGGCCGTCAGTTTGACGTCGGCCTTGCATTTCGGGCAGGCCAGGATTTCGAGAAGCTTGGGGTCCAGCGCCATATCGTCTCTCCTGATTTTTCGTGTCCGGACACCGGCCCCGTGTTTGCGTGAAACACGAGCCTTGTCAGGCTTCATTATGGGCCAAACGTCCCGGGCCGTCAATCGCCCGCTCCGCGTCGCTTCGTCTCGTTGACAAACGTCCGCCCCTGAATTACTTTACAGGGGAAAATCGGGAGACCCATGAGATTCTCGTTCTTCGGCGCCTATGACCCGGAATATCCGCGGAATGCGGTCATCCGGAAGGGCTTACGGGCGAACGGCGCGGACGTCCGGGACGTTCGCGTCGCGAAGGGCCTCAAGTTCTGGGCGCGCTACCCGCTGCTCGCCGGCCGATACCGGGGGGACGCGGATATCATCTTCGTCCCCGAGTTCCGGCAGAAGGACGTGCCGCTGGCGGCGCTCCTCCGCCGTCTTTCCAACGCGCGCCTGGTTTTCGACCCGCTCGCGGCGCGCTTCGAGACCAAGATCGTCGACTGGGGGCGCAAGCCGCCGTCCTCGCCCTCGGCGTGGTGGAACCGGCGCATCGACCGGGCGGCCTTCGCCCTGGCCGACCTCATCCTGGCCGACACGACTTCGCACAAGGACTATTACTGCGCCGAATACGGTCTCGACCCCGCCAAGGTCGATGTCCTTCCTCTAGGGTATGACGACGACCTGTTCTCGCCGGCCGAGACGGGGAGCGCTCTGGGCGAGCCGCCGCGGCGAACGTTCAACGTCCTGTTTTACGGCTCGTTCCTTCCTCTTCACGGCGTGGAGATCATCGTCGATGCGGCGAAGATCGTCGCCCGGCAAGATCCATCCGTCCGGTTCAATCTCATCGGCTCGGGGCAGACTTTCGAGCGCGCCCGCGCCGCGGCCTCGAACGCGACGGCGGTCGAATTTTCCGGCTGGCGGCCGATGAGCGAGATCCCGAGGGCGATCGCGGCCGCGGACGTCTGTCTCGGCATTTTCGGCCGGACGGACAAGGCGCGTCGCGTCGTGCCGCACAAGGTTTTTCAGAGCCTCGGCATGCGAAAACCGGTCGTCACGGCGCGGACGCCGGCGGCCGAAGAAATTTTCCGCCACCGGGAGACGATCCTGCTCTGCGATGAACCACTCGAAGAGACGCTCGCCGCGGCCGTTCTCGAGCTCAAACATGATTCCGGTCTGCGGGAGGGGATCGCCAGGCGCGGCTTCGGCCTCGTGAAAGAATGCTATTCGGCGAAAGCCATCGGACGAATGTTGATCAGTCTTGTCGTAAATCGCTTCGGGACGGGGTAGGCCGTGACGTCGAGTCGGACGCTGGCGTTACCGCGGTATCGAGGAGAAATCGCGGACGTTTATGCCGGGCCGGAGACCGTCGCCGCCCTTTCGGACGTTCGGAGCCTTTTGGCCGGACCCGGAGCCGAAGTCCTGGTTGAAGGCCGCAATACGGTCGTCGCGGTCCCGCTTCCGCGGGGTCCCGGCCGGACCGCGGACGTCGTCGTCAAGGATTATCGTTCCCGCGGAGTCGATAAATTCAAGACCCTTTTCCGCGCGTCCAAGGCGGCGCGGGCTTGGCGCGGGGCGAGGGCGCTCGTCGAAGCGAAGTTCGAAACGCCGTTTCCGGTGGCCTTTCTCGAGCGCCGGCATCGCGGCTTCGTGGCCGAAAGCTATTTCGTCGCCGAGCGCGTTCGCGGCGCGCGGGAAATCCGGGAGCTGTTTCAGACGCTCCCTCCGGCGACGCTGGCGCCCGTCCTATCGGCTCTCGGCCGAGAGCTCGCCGCCGTCCATGCCCGCGGGATCCTCCACCGCGACCTTTCGGACGGCAACATCCTGGTGCTGGAAGACCGCGGCGCGCCCCGGTTCCTGTTTCTCGATACCAACCGTGTTCGCGTTCTCCGGACGGTCGGCCCCATGACGCGCGCGAGAAACCTCGTCCGGCTCGGGGTCCCACCGCCGCTTCGACACGCGTTTCTCGAACGATATGCCGAGGCCCAAGGCCGCCCCCTCCGCAAAAGTTTTGTTTTTTGGTATAACGTGTCCAAGTTGACGTTCGCGATGTGGGTCCGACTTAAGAAGACGCTACGGCTCAGGAAGATCGCGCGAAAGCTGAAGATTCAGTGACGATGAATCCATGACTTATAAGTTCGAATGGAACGCGTTCGCCGACCAGCCGGACAACGTCGCGCCGCGGTCCGAGCGGACGCGGCATCATCTCCGGCATTGGCGGACTTATTTTTCGATGGCCTGGGCCGATATCGTCTACGGCCTCCCCGCGCTTGCCCTTTATCGCCGCTATCGGAAACGGATGTTCCGGACGCCCGTGGAAATCTCTCCCGCGATGTTCGGCCTTTCGGTCTCGCCGGGGCCCGGCGGCGCGGACCTCGCCGCGCTTCTTAAGGAGGCCGGCGCCCGGGAGACGCTTGTCCGCCTCCCTTCCTGGGAGAGGGACCGGCTCGATGCCTCGGAAGCGTTTGTCCGGTCTCTGCGCCGCGAGGGCGTGAATGTGACGGCGGCCGTCCTTCAGCGCCGCCAGGACGTCTTTGAGCCCGACGCTTGGAGGCGCTTCCTCGCCGACGTCTTTACCCGTTTCGCCGGGCTTTGCTCTCATTTCGAGATCGGCCACGCTTGGAACCGGACGAAATGGGGCGTCTGGGATTACACCGAGTACCTGAAGCTCGCCGCGCCCGCCTTCGAGCTCCGCGAATCGTTCGGCGTGAAGCTCGTCGGCCCGGCCGTGATCGATTTCGAGTTTCATCTCTATCCGCCGACGTTGCGGCGGCTTCCCTTCGACAAAGTCAGCACTCTTCTTTATGTCGACCGCGTCGGGGCGCCGGAGAACGCCCAGTTCGGCTGGACGACGGCGATGAAGGTCGCGCTGTTCAAGGCCGTCGCGGACAGCTCCGCGGGCGGCCGGCGCGACGCCTGGATCACCGAAGTCAACTGGCCGCTCGAAGGCACCGGAAAGTATTCGCCGGCATCAGGTAAGCCGAACGTTTCAGAGGAAACGCAGGCCGATTATCTCGTCCGGTATTACATCCTCTGCCTGGCGAGCGGCCTGATCGAACGCGTATACTGGTGGCAGCTCGCAGCCCCGGGTTATGGGCTCGTGGATACGCGGGAAAAGCCATGGCGCCGAAGGCCGAGTTTCACCGCGTTCCGGACGATGACCGCGGTCCTCTCCGGGGCGACGTTTATCGGCCGCGACCGGGCCGCCGGCGGCGAAGTCTTTCATTTCCGTAAGGGCGGGCGGTCTTTCGCCGTCTGCTGGACCAACGGGCCGCCGTTTGACTACGAATTTACCGCGCCGGCGGCGGAGGTCACGGGCCGGGACGGAACGGCCCTGGGAACGGGAAGCCGGCGCGTCCGCGTTGACGGGAGTCCGAAATATGTCTTTTTCTGACGGCCGGAGGAGCCCCGGGTCGGCCTTCACGGAAACGGGTGTCCGCGATTACGAGCGCCGGCGATACCGGGGGATCGACCAGCGGATCGTCCACGCGCGGGAAAAACGCCTGATCCGTTCGGTGTTGAAAAGGATGGAGGCGCGGACCGAACCGCCGCAAAGCGGGCCCGTTCTGGACCTGCCGTGCGGATACGGCCGATTCACGGGGTTGTGGCGCGAACTCGGCCGCGAGGTCGTCGATGCCGACCTGTCGTTCGAAATGGTCCGGCGGGCGGGCGAAAAGGGAGGACGGCTGGGCGTCGTGGCCGACGCGACGCAGGGCCTGCCGTTCAGAGGAGAAACATTCGCCGCCGTGTTCTCCGTCCGGTTCTTTCATCATCTCCGCGACCCGCGGGACCGGGCGGCCGTCCTGTCCGAATTCCATCGCGTGACGAAGGTCTGGGCCGTTATCTCATTCTACCGGAAGGCCGGGCTCCATCGTGCCCAGCGCCGGCTCCGCCGCCTGTTCCATAAAAGCGGGACGAACATCCAGATGACCGAGCCCGGAGTCTTTGAGTGCGAGGCCGAAGCGGCCGGTTTCGAGGTTGTCCGCGTGTCGCCGCTCGTCCGCGGACTCCATGCCTACCATCTGGCGCTGTTGCGGAAAAAAGGCGCTTAGAACTTAACTTTGACGCCCGCCCGCAGGGTGATGCCGGAAAAATCGACCGTGGCGACGCCGGCGCTTGCGACGTACGCTTCGGCGGGTTTCCGGTTCCGGATGAGGACCAGGGAGGATATCGTTTTTCCTCCCTGCGTATAATCGTACGCGTAGAGCTTGCCGTCCTCGGTGACGGCGGCGCTCGATTCGGAATCGTTGTACGTGCCCGTTCCTTCGAAATTCTTCACCTGAGCGTATTGACCCGCGGCCTCGACCACGAACGAAAAATTGTCGGCGAACGCCCATTCGTATCCGACCGCCCCCCAGACCCCAAGTCCCGAGGCGGTCGCATCTCCCTGCATTTCCTGCCAGAATTGATCCTGCTCGTAGCGATAAAAATATCCGCAGCGGACGAAATAAGCGGCGACGCCGAGTTTAAAGAAAAGAGTCCCGGCCGGATGATAAGACAGGCCGATCCGCACGGGAACGGCCTGGACGGACGGTTTCGCGGTGAACGTCGCAGAGTTCTTCTCTAAGACGTAGGTGATGAGGCTCTGCTTCGAGGCCGCGAAAAAATCCGCGCCCACCGTGAGCGCGAACCGGGGTGATAGGGCAAAGGAGAATTCGCCTCCGAACAGGAAGCTGATATGGACCGGCGTCACGCCCTGGTCCGCCGGGACGCCGGCCCGCGTTTCGAAGAAGTCGGCGAATCCCTGCGCGCCCGCGTTCAGGCTTCCGACGCCGGCGTAATTCGCGCCCGCGAAGAGCGCCGCGGACCAGAGCGTCGGCGGCCCGGCGGTTTCCTCCGTTGTTTCCCGGGTGGGCTGTTCTTGGACGGGCGGCTCGTCGGTTTTTTTCGCCGGAGCTTCGGCGATTTGAGCTTTCCGTTCGCTCTTCGGCGTCTCATCCAAAGAGAGGACCAGGCTTTCATGGACATATCCCGAGGCCGTCCCCTGCTCGTCGGGCTCGAGCTTGACCAAGTACCATTCGCCTTCGCGCCGGGTCGCTTCGAGGACCTCCCCTTGGGGGATCTGCCGGATGATGACGCTGCTGATCGAGGGGGCGAGCCGGATGTTGGCAAGCTCGGCCGTCACCTTCAGCCGAATGGGCGCCGCGGCCCCTATTCGGACCGCGGCCAGGGCCAATCCGACCGCCAGCGCCGGCCCGATATTTCGTCCGCGTGTCTTCATGAAAATTGCGTCCTCGCCGGCCCCGATTATAGCACGAAATCCGGCCGGGGAAGCAACAGACAGGCGCTGCGTCTTGCCAACGTTTCCGCAAACGTGGTATGAATACACTAGAGGGAGGCCGCTATGGCACACAAGCTTCGGATCACACGGGCCGCCGTCTTGCCGGTCGTCCTGGCCTTCGTCTGGGGGTGGGGAATACCTGCCGGACCGCTCAACAAACCGAAGATCGTTTTCAAGGTCGACAACCGGGATTTCGGCCGGGTCAAGCAGGGCGCCGAACTGACGCACGAGTTCGTCTTCACGAACGAAGGCGACGACCGCTTGACGATCAAGAACGTCGAAACGTCCTGCGGCTGCACGGCGGCCCTCGTTTCGACGAAGACCATCGAGCCGGGCAAAACCGGGAAAATCAAGGTCGTGTTCAACTCGCTCGGCTACCAGGGCGACGTGACGAAATACATTTTTGTCGATTCGGACGACCCGAGCGCGCCGCGCGTCCAACTCAAGATTTCAGCTTCGGTGGATGTGCCGCCGGCGCCCCGGATCGACCTCGACCGCTATTCGTTCGACGCCGGCCTGCTCGTCGAGGGCGACCCGCTCGAAGCGAGCGTCCTCGTCCAGAACCGCGGCGAGCTCGAGCTGAGGTTCGTGTGCGAGCTCGAGAGCGCGTCGTTCGTCCTCGACGGAAAACCGGTCCGGTTCCCGGTCAAGGTCGCGGCCGGGAAGAGCGCGGCCCTCGGCATCAAGCTCGTTCTCGACAACCGTGTCGGTCTTGTCCGTGAATTCCTGCTCTTCAAATCCAACGACCCGTTGCGGGCCACGATTTCGATAAACCTCAACGGCTACATCGTCACGAAAGACCAGCTCAAGAAGCTTTTCGAGAAATACAAGGGCCTCATCAAGTAATTGGTCATCACGGTCAAAGTTCAACCCCGCGCCTCAAAACCGGGCGTCGAGAGGACCGGTGACGGCGAGTTCAAGGTCCGTGTCCATGCGGCGCCCGAAGGCGGCCGGGCGAACGAAGCCGTCGTCGCGCTTTTGGCCGGATACTTTCATGTCCCCCGGGCCGGAGTTCGCATTCTCCGCGGCGCGTCTTCCCGGCAGAAAATCGTTTCGATCGAGGATTAACCGGCATGACGATCTATAACCTCATCAGCTTCGGCGGAATCTTCGTCCTCGCCTTTTTCGCCTGGCTATGCTCGGGCGACCGGAAGGTCGTGAACTGGAGGGCGGTCCTGTTCGGGATCGGGCTCCAGCTCCTCTTCGCCTTTTTCATCTTCGTCGTCCCCGTCGGGAGCAAGGTCTTTCTCTTCATGAACGACGCCGTTCTCAAGGTCTTGAACAGCGCCCAAGCCGGTCTGAAATTCCTGTTCGGCCGGCTGGCCTTGGCGCCCGGCACGACCAACGAGGCGGGCGAAACGTCGCTCGGATATTTTCTCATCTTTCAGGGCCTCCCGACGATCGTCTTTTTCGCGGCCTTGATGAGCGCGCTCTATTATCTCCGGGTCATGCCGTTCTTCATCCGCGTCTTCGCCAAGTTATTTTCCAAATCCATGCGGATCAGCGGCGCCGAGGCCTTGAGCGTATCGGCGAACATCTTCGTCGGCGTCGAATCGGCGCTCGTCGTCCGGCCGTATCTGGCCGCGATGACCGAGTCGGAGCTGGCGACGATCATTACCGCGGGGATGGCGACGGTCGCTTCGACCGTTCTCGGCGTCTATGTCACGTTCCTCCAGCGCCTGCTTCCCAATATCGCCGGCCACCTGATCTCGGCTTCGGTCATCGCCATTCCCGCGTCCGTGGTCATGTCGAAGCTCATCATTCCCGAGACCGGAAAACCGGTCACGCTCGGCACGGATGCCGAGATCACCTATGAGCGCGAAAGCAACTTGATGGAAGCGGTCATCAGCGGGGCCAATTCCGGGTTGAAGCTCCTCGGCGGAATCGTCACGCTGCTGCTGGCTTTCCTCGGCCTGCTGGCCCTTCTTGATTTGGTCCTGGGGTTCGCCGGAGGGGGTCTCAACAAACTGCTCGGGCTTCATTTCGAATGGTCCCTGAACTCCCTCCTCGGCTATGTCTTCTATCCGTTCACGGCCGTTCTCGGGATTCCGGCGGCGGATATCCTGCCGGTGGCCAAGGTCCTCGGCCAGCGGGCGGTCGCGACCGAAGTCGCCGGTTACCAGCAGCTGGCGGCGATGATGGCCCGGAGTGAGCTGGCCTCGCCGCGGTCGGCGATCATCGCGTCCTATGCGCTCTGCGGGTTCGCCCATGTCGCTTCGGTGGCGATTTTCGTCGGCGGGACGGGAGCCCTCGTGCCCTCCCGGCTGAAAGACCTGTCCCGGCTGGGGTTCAAGTGCTTGCTGGCGGCGACCCTGGCGACGCTGATGACGGCCGCCGTTGCCGGGACGTTCTGCACCGGGACGACGATTCTGCTGGGGTCCAACCTAGGCTTTTAGCGAACGTCAACATCTCAAAAATCTTGACCTAGCCGGGCACTCTTGGAGGAAAACCCTTTTTGGGGTTTCCCTCCAACGGGAGCTTCGCTCCCTGCCACCCTTCCATTTATGCAGATAAACTCTATTTTTAAATGAGGCGCCCCGATCGGCGTCACCCCTTCTCCTCGAATAAGATAACGTCGAGTTTTAATAGATCCTGCCGCTTTAGAGCTCTTTCTCCTCGTTTATTGGAGATATATTTGGCTATCTGGGCGAGGGGCGTGCCGCCCGGAACCCGTCCGAGAGCGAGAGCGGGCACGGATCAGAAAAGCGCAGCTTTTCTGAGAGCTCGAGAGCGAGGTCGAGCGGATTTTCCGCGC
>JBGOYP010000058.1:0-10053 GCA_041479785.1 Candidatus Aminicenantia bacterium
AGGGTCCGCCAGCGTTAAGAACTTTTGAAGGAGCGAGTCCCTTCAGGCGAGTCCTCTGCCTCGAGACCCCCTTGAGGCGAGTCCGCCACGCGTAACCCCCTTCGATTTGAAGTGTTCGACGCTCACGGTTCCATCCGTTGATTCTTATCGCCGTTTCTGGTAAAAAAAGTTTATGAGCCAGGATAAGGGAAAAATCCTCGAAATCGTCTGCCCGTGCTGTCGGACGGTCCTCTGGGTGGACGCCGAGAAAGGCGGCTTGGTCAAATCCGAGAAAGCGGCGAAGAAAAAGGAGTCGCTCGACGACCTGCTTCTGAAGGAAAAGAAGAAAGTCGAGGGGTTCGCCACTAAATTCGAATCCACCGCCGAGCTCGAGCGCCGGAAGCGGGAGCTGGCCAAAGAGAAGTTCGAGAAAGCCCTGGAAAAAAGCGAAGATTAAGACCCGGCCTGGGTCTCGTCGTCCCGGACCCTGGGGGCCATCGTGAAATTCGTGGCGCCGTAGAGCGCGAGGATGACGATCGCGGCATAGTTGGCGATGGCCCAGGGCGCGTACGAAAAGACGTCCACGCCTAGCGCGCCCTTGATGTAGACGCCCGCCATGCTCCAGGGAATGAGCGGGACGATGATGCCGCCGCATTCGTCGATGATCCGCGAGAGATTTTTTGCGGCCAGCCCGCTTTTCTTGTAGAGCGGCAGAAGCAGGTCGCCGGGGATGATCACCGAGAGATAGGAGCTTCCCGTGACAAGGGCCGTCGTGACACAGGACCCGATCGTCACGAAGACCAGGTTCCAGACCCGGTCCGCGGCTTTCATGACCCGGTCGAGGATGACCGCAAGCATGCCCGTTTTCTGCATGATGCCGCCGAAGCTGAAGGCGGTGAACGCGACGAGCTGGGTCTCCATCATGCTCATCAGCCCGCCGCGGGCGAGGAGCCTGTCCACGAGGTCGACGCCGGTCTGGGCGGGATAGCCCGTGTTCACGGCCTGGGCGACGACGGTCAGCGGCGTCTTTTGAAAAATAACGGCCAGGGCGGCCGCGATCACGGACGAGAGCAGCATCCCCGGAATCGTCGGCCGCTTGGTGAAAGCCAGGTAAAAGACGAGAAGCAAGGGGAGAAGGAGCCAGACGTTGAACCGGAAATTCTTTTTGAGCGTATCCAGGATCAAAGTCATCTTCTCCGATTGGATCGCCTGAGCCTGGTACTTAAGCCCCACGACGAAGTAGACGGCCAGACTCAACAGCCATCCCGGCACCGCCGACCACATCATATGCTTGATGTGGTCATAGAGATTCGCTCCGACCGTCACGGCGGCGAGGTTCGGAATATCGGAGAACGGCGACATCTTGTCCCCGAAGTAGGCGCCGGAGACGATCGCCCCCGCCGCCAAGCCGAGCGGAATGCCGAGCCCCATGGCGATGCCGATGAAGGCGACCCCGACCGTGCCGATCGTTCCCCAGGACGTCCCGGTCGCGAGGGCCGTAATGCTGCAGATGAGGCAGGCCGTGACCAGAAAAAATTTCGGTGAGATGAGCTTGAGGCCGTAGTAAATGATCATAGGGATGGTCCCGCTCGCCATCCAGGCGCCGATGAGGATGCCGACCGTGAGCATGATCAAGATGGCCGGCATGGCTTTGTGGATGCTGCCGATGATGCCGCTCTCCATGTCCTTCCAGGAGAACTTGAGAAGATAGCCGAGGCCGCCCGTGAGGAACGCGGCGGCGACGAGAAGGACTTGAGGCCGGATCTTATAGACGCCGTAGCCGACGCCGAGAAGCAGGGCCATGACGATCAGCGGAAGAAGAGAAACACCGAGCGAGGGCGTTTTTCGGGATGGAGCCGGGGATTCGTCGAGAACGGGCATGGCGGCCTCCTCGTCCATTCATTACCATGCCCGGTCCGCATTTACAAGCGCCGCCGGCTGAATTACAATGGGCGCGGACGGTTCATGGCGACCTTCGAGGACGAACTCAAACGGATCGAACCGGCCGCCCGCTTCATCACCCGCCTGGTCCTGCCCGGGAAGAAAATCGTCGTCCGGGGCGCCGAACATTTTTTCCGCGAAGGCCCGAACATCATCGTCGGCAATCACTGCGGCAGTTTCAAGGACCCGGCCGTCGTGTACCGGATCGTCCCCCGTCCGGTTTTTTTCACCGCCAATCAGCAGATCTTCTCCCGCGACGGCCTCGACTATCTCGTCCGCAAGCACTTGAAGCGACATCTCAAAGAATTCGGCGTTCTTCTCGATTCGGTCCTCAAGCCGCTCAAATTCCTGTTCGTCCGCTACGCGTCTTCGACCGTCGCCCGCGTCGGGACGATCCCTGTGGATCTCTACGGCCATGAAGGAAAGCGCGCCGCGGTCGAACGTTTCATGGATTATCTGAGAGCGGGGCGGGCCCTGATCTCGCTTCACGGCCGCGGCCGGGTGATGCCGCAGCATCCGAATCCCTACGTTTATCCCTTCGGCCGGGGAACGTCGATCGTCGCGTTCAACATGCAGGACCGGTACGGACTGCGTGTCCCCGTGACGCCGATCGCGTTGTATGGAACCCAGCGGCCGTTCGTCATCCCGGGAAAGATCCTGGTGAATGTCGGGCCGCCGCTTTATATCGCCGATTATCTCGGCGGCGGATTCGACGCGTCCGTCGCGCGCTTCAAGGACGTCCTCGAAGCGGCCGTCAAGGCGCTCTTTCTCGAACTGATCCGGGCTTGAGGAGACCCCATGAAACTTCGATGCTGGATGATCCTATTCCTGACGGCTTTGGTTTTTATCGGCTGCGGCCGAAGGGCTCCGGTCCCGACGGTCTATATCGCGAAAGACGCCTCTTGGCTCGAATCGTTCGCGGCGGCCGAGACGAGGCGCTATCTCTATGCGACGACGGGCCGGCTATCGTCGGTCGAGAAGATCGATTCGCTCAAGGACCTGGGAAGGCCCGGGATCATCCTCGACCAAAGCGGACGCTGGCCTGAGGCGCCGCCGGACGCTCTGGGCCCCGACGAATATGTCCTGAAAACCATCCGCCTTCGCGACAAGAGCTATCTCATCATCGCCGGCCGGGGTCCGGCCATCCTTTATGGGACGTACGCTTTCGTCGAGAAACTCGGCGTTCGGTTTTATCTCGACGGCGACGTCATCCCCGAGGAGAGAGCGGCCTTGGACCTGCCGGCCCTCGACGAGCGTGGCCGGCCGTTCTTCCGGCTGCGGGGGATCCAGCCCTTTCACGATTTTGCCGAGGGCCCGGACTGGTGGGGCGAGGACGCTTATAAAGCCGTCCTCGGCCAGCTTCCCAAGCTGCGCCTGAATTTTTTTGGGCTGCACACGTACCCGGAGAAGGCGCCGAACGCGGAACCGACGGTCTGGATCGGCCGGCCCGGCGAGTTCGGAGCGGACGGAGCGGTCACGTCGAGCTACCCGTCGAGCTACCAAAACACCATGCGGTCCAACCTTTGGTCGCACAACTGGGGCTACCAGCCCAAAAAGACGGCCGATTTTCATTTCGGCGCGCGCGAACTGTTCGAAACCGACGGCTATGGCCCGAGCGTTATGGACGGCCTGATGCCCGAGCCGAAATCGGACGAGGCGTCGAACGAGCTCTTCAACCGGACCGCCGCGATGCTCCGCGGCGCGTTCACGTTCGCCCGCCGGCTCGGCGTGCGGACATGCGTCGGCACGGAGACGCCCCTCGCGGTCCCGGCCGTCGTCCAGGAGAGGCTGAAAGCGGCGGGACGGGACCCCAAAGACTCCGCCGTCATCAAAGAGCTCTACGCCGGCATTTTCGCTAGGGTCGAAAAAGCCTACCCCGTGGATTACTATTGGCTCTGGACGGACGAGGGCTGGACCTGGTCGGACGCATCCGAGGCCGCGGTCAAGGCCGTCACGACCGACCTGGCCATGGCCGTCGCCGCGGCCGCGGATGTCCGCGCGCCCTTCGACCTCGCGACTTGCGGATGGGTGCTCGGCCCGCCCAGCCGCCGGACGCTCTTCGACGAGGTCCTGCCGAAAACGATCGCCGCGAGTTGCATCAATCGAGAGGTCGGAAAGGCGCCTGTGGATCCGGGGTTTGCCGGGATTTCCGGCCGTTCGAAATGGGCCATTCCCTGGTTGGAGGATGACCCGTCGCTCACCTCGCCCCAGCTTTGGGCCGGGCGGATGCGCCGCGACGCCGTGGACGCGCGGAAGTACGGCTGCGACGGCTTGATGGGCATCCACTGGAGGACCCGAATCCTTTCGCCGAACGTGCTCTCGCTCGCCAGGGCGGCGTGGGACCAGAGCTGGAACAATCAGCCGTTGGATTTCGCGGACCTCATCGGCCCGGTCAACGGCCGGTACGCGGCCCTCGACGAGAAAGCGCTCTCCGGGACTCCGAACGAGTCCGTCTATAAAGACGTCCGGGACCGGGTTTACGGATATCACCTACTCGTACCCGACGGCCTCTATACGGTGACGCTCCAATTCTGCGAGGGCGAATTCGACCGGCCGAAAGCGCGCGTGTTCGACATCCTGATCCAGGGACAGAAGGTCGCCGACGGCGTCGATATTTTTGCCCGGGCCGGACGGTTCCACGCCATCGACCTCGTTTTCCGGAACATCGCCGTTAAGGGCGGGCGGCTGAAGGTCGATTTCAACGACCGGGTCCATTATCCATCCATTGCCGGGCTCGTCGTCGAGGGCACGCCGGCCGGCGAGCCGTATATCAAGAAAGTCAATTGCGGCGGACCGAAGGTCGCGGATTATGACGCCGATTGGCCCGAGACGCCGCGTTTCGCGGATTGCCGCGATTTCTACGCCGACTGGGCGAAGAACCAGTTCGGCCGCGCCGCGGCGGGCGAGATCGCCGAGATCTTCGCCCGCGTCGACGGGAAACTCCCGATTCCCGTGAATTGGACGAACGGCCCGGGCGGCATCCGTCCGGACGCGCGGCCGTGGGACGTCGTGGGCAAAGACTTCGGGTTCGTGGACGACTTGGCCGCGCTGCGGCCGCGCCTCACCGGGCTCGGCTATCGCGAGCGTTTTGATTACTGGTTGAAGAGCTTCGAGTATATGCGCGAGGTCGCCCGTTTTCAGTGTTTATGGGCGGAGTTCAATCAGGCCTTCGACAAGGTCAAGGCGATGACAAGCCCGGAGGCGAAGGCGGCCCTCCTGTCGGCAAGGGTAAAAATGGTCGATTCGCTGAGGGCGATTTTCCGCGGCCTCCTGGCGACCGCGAGCACGATGGGTGAGCTCGGGACGATCGCCAACTGGGAGCAGCACAACCTGCCGGATTCGGTCGAGAAACCGGGCAAGGAGCTGAAGACGCTATTGGGCGTCGAAGGTCTGCCGGTCGAAGCGGAGCTTCCGAGCTCCTACGAAGGCCCGCCCCGCATCATCGTCCCGGTCGTCCGGACGAGCCTCGAGGCCGGCGAACCGTTGTCCCTCAAAGTGATCCTCCTGAGCGCCGTTCCGCCCGACGAGGCCTTGTTTTATTGGCGCGAGCTGGGAAAAGGAAAGTTTAAGGCGATACCGCTTAGGAAGATTGCCCGGAGCGTCCATCAGGTCGACGTCCCGGCACCCGGCGGCGATATCGAATATTATATCCGCGCCCGCTTTCGAGACGGCGACGTCGTTTTCCCGGCGACCGCGCCGAATTTGAACCAGACCGTCGTCGTCATGCCGAAATAGCTATTTCCCTTCGGGGCTTACCGCTTCAGCCAGTATCGCTCGATGTCTTCGAGCGACCGGCCCTTGGTTTCGGGCAGGACGCGCCACATGAAGACGACGTTGACCGCGCACATTCCCGCGTAGAGCCAGAAGGCGAAGGATTCGTGGAGTTTGTCGGCGATGACGGGGAACGTCAGCGAGACGGCGAAATCCGCGATCCAAAGCGCGGCCGTGGCGATCGCCATGGCCCGGCCGCGGATCCGGGTCGGAAAGATTTCGGCGATGACGACCCAGACGATCGGCCCCATCGTCATGGCGAAGAAGGCGACATAAAGAAGCGTGAAGACGAGCACCAAGCCGCCCGAGAACAGCTGGAACTTGAAGGCCGCGCCGAGGAGGAGGAACGATAGGCCCATACCGCCGCAGCCGGCGATAAGCATGGGCTTTCGGCCGATGCGGTCGACAAGGGCGATGGCGACGATCGTGAAGACGACGTTGACCAGGCCGACAATCGTCGACTGGAGGATCGCCGCGCCGCGGGCTAGTCCGGCCGTCTCGAAAAACCGCGGGGAATAATAGATGACGGCGTTGATGCCCGTGATCTGCTGGAAGACCGCCAGGACGACGCCGACGAGAAGCGCCGTCCGGAAACCGGGTTTGAAGAGCTCGGCGAGCTTCCCTTCTTCGAGGGCCAGCCCCTCTTTAATATTGAGGACTTCGGCCGAGGCGGCCTCAGGAGGGTTGACCCGGCTCAGGACGTCGAGCGCTTCCGCGTCGCGGCCCTGTTTCAGAAGCCAGCGCGGGCTTTCCGGGACGCGCAGGACGAGGACGAAAAATACGACCGCGGGCACGGCGCCCGCGGCGAACATCCATCGCCAGTTGGACGGGCCAGCCCCGACCAGCACCCAGTTGACGAAATACGCCATGAGGATGCCCGTCACGATGGCCATCTGGTTGATGGAGACCAAAGCGCCCCGGATCCGGGCCGGGGCGATTTCCGAGATATAGAGGGGAGAGACGATCGACGCCGAGCCGATGGCCAGGCCGCCGATGAAGCGGAAGATGAGGAACTGGTTGAGGCTTTGGGGAAGGGCGCATCCGATCGCCGAGACAAAAAAGAGGACGGCCGAAACGAGGAGGAAGCGTTTTCGGCCGGTCCTGTCGCTGAGCGTTCCGGCGATAACCGCGCCGAACATGCAGCCGACGAGGACGATGCTTACGGCCAGGCCCTCGCCGAATGACGACAGCGCGAACTGGCCTTTGAGGAAGCGCGTCGCGCCGGCGATGATCGCCGTATCGAAGCCGAAAAGGAGGCCGCCGAGCGCGGCGATGACAGTCACGAAAACGACGTACGCTTTCCGGCTTGTCATGAGGACCTCATTTCACGCGGTTCCGTTCGCCTCGTTCAGCGCTCGGAACATGGCGACCACGTTCGCGACCGGAACGTTGGCCTGGATGTTGTGGACGGCGTTGAAGACGAACCCGCCGCCCTTGCCGAAGACCTCGCACCGGCGCAGCACTTCGTCGCGGACCGAGCCGGGTGTTCCGAACATGAGCGTTTTTTGCGTGTCCACGCCGCCGCCCCAGAAGACGATAGCCGCGCCGTGCTCGGTTTTCAGCTTCGCCGGGTCCATCCCGGCGGCCGAACACTGGACGGGGTTGAGGATGTCGAACCCCGATTCGATGAACGACGGGATGAGCGTTTCGACGGCCCCGCACGAATGCTTGAACGTTTTCCACGACGTATGCCGGTGGATCCAGTCATTGACCAATTTGTAATACGGCATGTAGAGCGAGCGGAATGCGTCGACCGAGCAGAACGTCGATTGCTGCGTGCCGAAATCGGTCCCGCAGACGAAGACGGCCTGGACGCGGTCGCCGACGCGCCGGCGGATTTTCTCGAGGTTGGCCAAAGCGACTTCGGCCTGCCGCTCGAAGACCTTATGGATATAAGGCCGGCGGGTGAGCGTCGAGACATACCATTCCTCGATGTCGCGAATGCCGCGCGGGTGCTTCAGGAACGGAGCGGGGACGAGGGCGATGTCGCCGAAGGCCATTCCGCCGAATGTCGCGATGACGCCGCGCCCGGTCGCGGCGGCGGCCGCGGTCGCGCGGTCGAAATAGTCCAGGTCGCGGTCGGAGACCGGGCCGAATTCCTCCAGGTTGTCCGCGGGGTCAAGCCGGGCTTCGACAATCGGGTCCTGGCGGACGATCGTGTCGAAAAAGAAGCCGTTCTTCGGAAGCCGGGCCGAGGGCGGCGCCGAACGATCGCCCTTGGGATAGACGAGCGTATCGCCGTTCGCGTCCCGGGTCGTCTTGAAATGCCCGGAAATCAGGACCTCGAGGCCGTTGTCCATCCGCCACGGCGTCCAGTTCTCGTTGACGAAGCCGAACATTGTTTCCGCGGCGAAGACGCCCTCGACGTCGAGGCCGAGGGCGCGCTGGAGGTCGTCCTCGATGAGGCCGAGCATCTGATAAGGCTCGTGGACCTTGACGGGACGTTTTTCCAAGCCATAGTGGTCGCGGAGGGCGGCGACGACGGCGACGTGCATTCCGGAGACGGCCGTCCCCCCGAAGTCCACGGGGATCCGGTCGGGCTCCTTGTGGTTGAGCGCCGCGATGAGCCGGTCCTTGCTGGTCATGGCTGTCCTCGCCTCTAAAAGACAAGGGGAATGGCTATTTCGAAGCCCCTTCCCGTTTTAGACTGAATGATTTTCATCTCCGCGGCCCAGGCGCCGAGATGGATGACGACCCGGCGCAATCGTTCGTTCTCCGGCGGCGTGACCGAGAGTTGGGCGTTTTTTCCGTCCCGGGCGACTTCGAGCTTCAAGGATACGGGGCCGAAGTCCGTCGCGATCTCTCTAAGCTCGGTCACGGCTCCCGGTTCGAGCCACGTTCGCGGCAGCCCTTCTAAAAAGTGCAGCTCGTTGCCCCGCTCGAGGACGAGGCTGTTCCTTGTCAACCGAATGAACTCAGCGCTTGCCCAGTTGTGGGGCATGTCGCCGACGAACGGCGCCTGCGTTTTTTCGCCGCGAGGCGGCTGCTCTTCTCGCCAGGCCCGAAGCGGCGAGGCGTGGTTGGCGAAAGCGTACAGAATTTCCGCGGCTTGTTCGCCGTGGCCGAGCCAGAGATGGGCGTGGGCGTAGAACGAACCAAAATAATTCCAGATGCCGTCGGCCATCCAGCCCGTTCCCAGGACCAGGCCTTCTTTCTGATGCTCGTCGAGAAGTTCCATGTTGCCGAGTGCGAGTGGGTCGTTCGCGGCGAACAGCTTTCCGGGATAAACGGCATGGCAGAATCCCCATTGGCCGCGCACGGGGTCGATGTCGTTTTGCGGCGTCATGAGGACGGGCAGATAAGACAGGCCGTTCCCGATGGGTTGTTCGTCACGTTTGGCCGCGTTCCTGAACGCCGCCCAAAAATCCTTGAACTCCGCCTCCCAGTCGGCGAGCTCGGGCGCGCCGATGAGCCGGGCGGCTTCGACCGCCGCTTTCAGGCCGGTCAGGTTCCAATACACATTCGTGTATTCCGGGACGGCGCCACCGATGCCTCCGTCGGGGAACCCTGGCGGCATCAGGCCCGCGTTTGGCGCGGCCGGGTCTTTTCGGCTTTCCTGCCGCAGCCGCTTAATGACGGCGACGACGCGTTTTATCGTGTCCCAGTTTTGCTTGAGCCATTCGAAATCGCCCGTCAGGAGAGCGTGCCGGGCGAGGATGTAAAGGACGATCCCGTTTTCCTTCCAGTAGTTCGCCAGGATCTCGAACGAGCCGTCGGGCTTCTGGCGCGTGAGGAGATGGCGGATTCCGGCCCGCGCTTCCCCGCCGCGGCCGAGGAACGTCATGGCTTCGAGGATGAAAGCGCCGTCCACGACCCACAACCCGCGATAGCAGGTCGGGCCGACCTGGAAGACCGGCAGGCCGTCCTTGACCTCGCGCGCTTGGTAGATGTTGCGGACGCAGGAATCGAAGAGCCCTCGCATGTCGGCGTCCGGCACCCGGAGACGGTCATAGGGAAAGTTTTGAGCCGCCCAGTACCGGGCGGCCCGTTCCGGTTGGAGCTTGGCCCAATCGAGCTTGACCGGCCCGGCCTCATGTCCGGACGCGCAGTAAACCGCTAGCTCTTCGACACGTGCGGGGAATGTGATCTTAAAGCCGTTCGGAACGCGCGCGAGGCCGCTCCATCGAGCGCTCATGGTTAGAAAACGCCGGCCTCCGCGAAACACGGTCAGGTCGGCGATGTCGAGAGGCTGTTTGGACCGGACCGTGAGAGCGATGAGCGCAGCTTTTGCCGTTTTCTTGACAAGGAGAAGGTCGCCGCGCGGCGGATTCTCGAATTTCTGTTCTCCCGTTGACTTGAAAAACGGCAGGTCCTGGCCGTCGCCCGGGACAACGGCCATCGCGCTCCAGCGGATGAGCTCGG
>JBGOYP010000059.1:0-9928 GCA_041479785.1 Candidatus Aminicenantia bacterium
GCTTCTCGCGGGCCATGGCGAAATAGACCCGGGCCGAGGACATGGCGATGCTGTTCACGGCACCGAAGGTCGAGATCATGATCGCGACGGCAATCGCGGCGGCCCCCCAATGACCCAAAAAACTGTCGACGACGTCGACCGCGACCAAATAGCTCTCCGAATACTTACTAGCCATGGTCGAAACGGGGATGACATAAATATAGGCCAAGTTGATGAGGACATACGCGATGATGACGATGAACACCGTAATCGCCATCGCCCGGGGAAGGTTCCGCCGAACGTCCTTGATCTCGCCCGAGAGATAGGTGATATTGATCCAGGCGTCATAAGCCCAGAATGCCCCGGCCATGGCCATGATGAAAGCGAGGAACACCGACGGCGAGCCGGCCGCCGCGAGCGGGGCCGAGGCCGTGAAGTTGGCGAAATGGCCATGCCCAAGGGTGAACGCCAGAACGACGATCGCGGCCACGACTCCGATCTTGAGGCCCGAAAAAACAACGGCGACCGCGCCCCCGAACTTGACCCCAAGGTAGTTAATCCCTGTCAGGAAGATGATCAAGGCGATCGTGGACAATTTCAGGCCGATCGATTTGAACGGCGTCATGCTCCCGATGAAGGGGATCGGGACGCTGATCGCCTCCCACGACGCGGGCAGGCGCGGGAACTTGATAAACGTCCCGAGCGAATCCGAGAAGACGTAAGCGATGGCGGCGAGCGAACCCGTTTGGGTGACGATGAAGACCGACCAGCCGTAAAGATAGCCGATGAAACGGTTATAACCTTTGTTGAAATAGATGTACTGACCGCCCGGGTCTTGGAACATGCCCGAGATCTCGGCGATGCTCAAAGCCCCGAAAAGCGTCATGACACCGGCCACGACCCAGACGATGATGAGCAACTGGGGCGAGCCGAGCTGGGTGGCCATCAGGGCGGGTTTTTTAAAGATCCCTGAGCCGATGATCGAGCCCACGCCGGCCGCGATCGCGGCGACGAGGCCTATCTCCCGGCTCAACTCGAGAGGTTTTTTTCCGTTGGCGTCGGACATGAAAGGCTCGTTCGTGAGGCCCGATTATAGGGATTTCGAAGCCGCAAATCAACCCATTCGACTCCCCGGGCTGAAGCCCGGGGTATGCTCAGGGTTGATACTGAGCGGCGCTTTTTACGCCGATTTGAAAATCGGGGTTTGGCGCCGCGAACGTATCAATGACTCCGTCTTGCGCCGGCAAGGACATTCTGCTATGAATGGGGCGCCATGGCTCATCAGACGGCCCGTTCGGGCTATGCTCGCCTGGTCCGGCGTCTGAACCAGTCCCCGCAGGGTGCGCCGCCCGCCGACGCCCTCTTCAAAATCCTGTCGCTGCTGATGTCCGAGAAGGAGGCGGGACTCATCGCGCTTCTGCCCATCAAGCCGTTCCCGGCGGAGACGGCGGCGCGCGTCTGGAAAATGAAACCCGCGGAGGCTCAGGTCGTCCTCGAAACGCTGGCCGGCCGGGCCCTGCTCGTGGATATGGTCGGCCGGAAAAGAACGTATTACGTCCTCCCGCCGCCGATGGCCGGCTTTTTCGAGTTTTCGATGATGCGCCTGCGCGGAGACGTCGACCAGAAAATCCTGGCCGAGCTATACTATCAGTACATCACCGTCGAAGAGGATTTTATCAAGGCGCTCTTTGTCCGGGGCGAAACGCAGCTCGGCCGGGCCTTCGTCCACGAACCCGTGTTAACGAACGAGAATGCCCTCCATGTCCTAAATTATGAGCGGGCGAGCGAGGTCATCAAGACCGCATCCCACCGCGGCGTCGGCCTTTGCTACTGCCGCCACAAGATGAAGCATGTCGGCCGCGCCTGCGACGCGCCGATGGAGATCTGCCAGACGTTTAATGCGACAGCGGCCTCGCTCATCCGGCACGGCTACGCCCGCGCCGTGAGCGTCGAGGAAGGGCTCGACCTTCTCCGGAAGGCCTACGAGCATAACCTGGTTCAGTTCGGCGAGAACGTCCAGAAGCGGGTGAGCTTCATCTGCAACTGCTGCGGCTGCTGCTGCGAAGCGATGATCGCGGCCCGCCGATTCGGGATCCTCCGTCCCGTTCACACGACCCCATTTCTTCCCGTGACGAACGACGCCGCCTGCACGGGATGCGGACATTGTGTTTCGGCCTGTCCGGTCGAAGCGATGACGCTCGTGTCCGTCCATGACCCGGCCCGTCCGAAGACGAAAAAAGCCAAGCTCGACGAAACGACGTGTCTCGGCTGCGGCGTCTGCGTTTCTGTCTGCCTAACGAAAAGCCTGACCCTGACGCCGCGGCCCGAGCGCGTCATCACGCCGCTCAACTCGACGCACCGGGCCGTTCTCATGGCGATCGAGAGGGGAAAGCTCCAAAACCTGATCTTTGACAACCAAGCCCTCGCGAGCCATCGGGCTATGGCCGCGGTCCTGGGCGTTATTCTCCGGCTTCCGCCGGTCCAGCGGGCGATGGCCGGCCGGCAGATGAAGTCGCGCTACCTTGCGACGCTCATCTCGGCCCTGAAGCTTTAAGGCGAGGTCAGTAGTTGAGGCGGCCCTCGGCGTTGCGCCGCGAGAGGACGGCGAGCATGTCGGCCGTCATGGCCGCCAGGTCGTAGGCGGGCGTCCATCCCCATTCTTGGCGCGCCGCGGAGTCGTCGACAGACATCGGCCAGGAATCGGCGATGGCTTGGCGGAAGTCGGGCTTGTAATCGCAAACGAATCCGGGGATGTGTTTTCGGATTTCGGCCGCGAGTTCGGCCGGCGTGAAGCTCATTGCGGCGAGGTTGAAGTCGGCATGGTGATTGAGGCGGGAAAGGTCGGCTTCCATCAAATCGATCGTTGCCTTCAGGCAGTCGGGCATATACATCATCGGCAGCCGCGTATCCTCGCGGAGAAAGCATGTGTATCTCTTATGCTTGACGGCCTCGAAAAAGATCGCGACCGCGTAATCCGTCGTCCCGCCGCCCGGCGGCGTTTCGTGGCTGATGATGCCCGGATAGCGGCAGCCGCGGACGTCCAGGCCATACCGTTGGACGTAGTAATCGCAGAGGAGTTCGCCGGCGACCTTCGTCACGCCGTAGATCGTTTTCGGCCGGAGAACGGTCTCCTGGGGCGTGTTTTCGCGGGGCGTTTTGGGACCGAAGGCGGCGATCGAGCTCGGGACGAAGACGCGGACCATCTTGTGCTCGCGGGCCGTTTCGAGGATGTTGTACGTCCCGTTCATGTTGACGGTCCAGGCGAGATGCGGGTTCTTTTCCCCGGTCGCGGAGAGAACGGCGGCGAGATGATAAATCGTGTCGACGCAATGTTCGCGGACGATGGCCTCGACCTGGTCCCGCCGGGTGACGTCGCAAAACTCGAAGGGGCCCGAATCGCGGATCGCCGACCCGTGGGGAACCAGGATGTCCGTGGCCAGAACATTCTCGGGCCCGTGCGTCTTGCGCAGCCCTTTGAGCAGTTCGGTCCCGATCTGACCGGCCGCTCCCGTAACCATGATTTTCGTCATCGTGTTCGTCATCTGAACGCCTCGACAAGAGGCTCACTTATAGCATAGGATATTATTGAAATCAAACGAAGGACTGTGGAATACTAAAAGATCATGAACGGTCCGCGATTTGCGCTTGTCACGGGAGCCGGCCGGGGCCTCGGCCGGGAGATCGCGTCGGTCCTCGCCGAGCACTGCGCCGGGGTCGCCGTCCATTATCGCGGCGACCGGGCGGCAGCCGAGGAGAGCGCCCGGAGAATCAAGGAGAAGGGGGCAGCGAGCACCGTAGTCCAGGCGGACCTGACTCGGGAAGACGAGGCGGCCGCGGCCGTTGGCGAAGCCGAACGGGTCTTCGGCCGTCTCGATATCCTCGTCAACAACGTCGGCCCGATCCTGATGAAACCCTGGGCGGAGACGTCTATCGCCGATTGGGAGAGCATGCTTCGGGCGAACGTCGGATGCGCTTTGGCCTCCATGAAGGCCGCCTTGCCCGGGATGCGGGCCCGCGGCTGGGGACGGGTCATCAACATCGGCTATAGCCGGGCCGAGCAACTCGTCGCCTTCCCGACCATCGCGCCTTATGCGGCGGCCAAGACGAGTCTGCTCGTCCTGACGCGGACGGCGGCCGTGTCCGAAGCCGGGTCGGGAGTCACGGTGAACATGGTTTCGCCCGGGCTGCTCGAAGAGAGCATTCTTCCGTCTCAGGGGAAGGTCGACCGGCGGTTCGTGGGAAAATTCTCCGACGTCGCGGCCGCGGTCGTTTTCCTGGCTTCGGAGGACGCCCACGCGGTCACAGGGACCAACCTGGTCGTCGCCGGCGCCTGGAAAATGTAACGAGCGGCGTAAAAAACCGCTTTTCTTTTGGCCGGAAAATCGACATAATAAGCCCGCGGTCGAGGTTTTCCGGGATAATAATGAAAGCGATAATTCTTTGCGCGGGCATGGGCGGACGTCTCCGTCCCCTGACCGAAAACCGGCCGAAATGCCTCCTGACCTTTTCCGGCCGCACGATCCTGGAGTGCGGCTTAGAGAACTTTGCGGCGGCGGGCATCGACGACGTCGTCCTGGTGACGGGATATCGCCGCGACCTGGTCGAAACTCTGGCCCGGGAGAAGGCCGGCGGCCGGGTCTCGTTTGTTTATAACGGCCGGTACGCGGAGACGAACACCGCCGCGTCGCTCAACCTGGCTTTGAAGGTCATGGACGACGATTTCATCCTGGCGAACGGCGACGTCCTGTTCGACGCCTCGATTCTGAACGACCTCGTTCGCTCTCCGGCCGCTCACATCATCGCGGTCGATGCCGCGATCAAGCTCGACTGGGAGGAGGTCAAAGTCGTCGCCCCCGACAGTCGCGTCGAGAAGATCGGCAAGGAGCTCGACCCCCGCGAATGCCTGGGCGAGGCCATCGGCCTGAACAAGGTCGGACGCGGCCTGATCCCCGACCTGCGGACGATCTATGACGAATTGGAGCGAAAAGGCGAAACGAGACATTTTTTTGAGGTCGCCTTCGATAGAATCTGCCGGGCCGAGAGCGGCCAAGGACGGGACTTTCGGGTGGTCCTCACCCGCGGCCGGCCGTGGGCCGAGATCGACACCCTCGAGGATTTCGAGTATGCGCGACGAGAGATCTATCCCCGACTCCGCGGCTGAGTTTGACTACCGGAAATCCGTCCGGAAGTCCGAGGCCAAGTTCGTCTTCAAATATCTCCAGATCAACAAATACCTGAACCGTCCGCTGGCTTCGGTCCTCGTCCGGGCCGTCTATCGGACCCGGGTCACGCCGAACCAATTGACCTATCTGGCGTTCCTTATTGGACTGTCCGGGGCTTATTTTTTCTTTCGGGGCCGGCCGACCGCGTTCATCATCGGCGGCGTCCTCGCCGAGCTCTCGTCGGTCGTGGATTGTGCGGACGGCATGCTCGCCCGGGCCAAGGACATTACGAGCGAGTTCGGCGCTTACCTGGACCTCTATCTCGACCGCGTCAACGAATTCTTCCTGCTCGCGGGTTTCATGATCGGGTTTTACAAATATTCGGGCCGGCTCAACCTCCTGATCCTCGGCCTCGTGGCCCTGGGTCTCTATTTCCTGGAAACGACGCTCTTCTACCTCGCCAAAAACTATCTCAAGGACACCAATAAAGGAGAGACCGCGGAAAACCGCGGCTGGCTCATGTTTCTGATGTTCCTGTTCGCCGTGGTCAACAGGATGGACATCGGGATCTACATCTTCGCGGTGGCGGCGGTCGGGATCAACGTCTTCCAGACTTATAATTTTTTCCGCCTGAAACGGTCCTGAGCCTCCGTCCCCGGCCGCGTCGCCCGCCTGGCGCATTCCCATTCAGCGGGAATTCCTTTACAATACCGATGTCGCGGAATTTTTTTGAAATCATGGAAGGAGAAACCCGTGCCGTCCAAGCTGAAACTTAAAACGATTGGCGTCATCGCCGCCGCGGGAACGATGGCCGTCTTTTCTCCCGGCCTGTCCGGTCCGTCGGGACTCAACGACATGGGTCCTTTTATTATCGCGAACGTCCGGATTTTCGACGGCGAGAACGTCATTCCGTTGGGTTCTGTTTATGTCGTGAACGGCCGGGTCAAAATCGTCGACTCGGGCGAAGGCGTGAGCGGCGGGGTCGGCGGCTCGCCTCCGCTGGTCATCGATGGACGCGGCCGGACACTCCTCCCGGGGCTCATCGACGCCCATGTCCATACTGTGAATGCCGAAGCCCTAAAACAGGGTCTTTTCTTCGGCGTGACGACGATGGTCGATATGTTCATGGACGCCGCGATAATGAGAGGAGTCAAGGACGCCCAAGCCAAAGGGCCGATGCCCGACCGGGCGTTTCTTGTTTCTCCGGGAACCCTGTTGACCGTGCCGGGCGGACACGGAACGCAGTTCGGGCTGCCGATTCCCACGATCACCGCCCAGACAGACCTCCAGAAATTCGTCGACGACCGCATCGCGGAAGGCTCGGACTTCATCAAGATCATTCAGGACGACGGGGCGTCCTATCATCTTTCGATGCCGACATTGACGAACGCGCAAGTTGCGGGCATTATCGCCGCAGCCCACAAGCGCGGAAAGCTGGCCGTCATCCATGCCGCGACCTTGAAAAATTGTGAAGACGCCCTGAACGCGGGAGTGGACGGCCTGGCCCATCTTTATTTCGATGGCGCATCGGACCCCGATTTCGGAAACCTCGCCGCCCGCCGCAAGGCCTTCGTCATTCCGACGTTGAGCATCCTCCGCGTCGCCGCGGGACTGGACGGCGGCAAGGACCTTATTGTCGACGCGAGCTTGGCGCCGTTGCTCGGCCCGGCGGAACGCCAGAACCTCGGGCGAACCTTCTCTTCCGCGACAAACGCCGCGGCGTACGCCGCCGATGAGAATGCCCTGCGCCAACTGCGCAAAGCCAACGTCCGGATCCTCGCCGGGACGGACGCGCCCAATCCAGGGACGTGGTTCGGAGTCAGCCTTCACGGCGAGCTTGAGCTCCTGGTCAAAGCCGGGTTGACGCCCCTCGAAGCTCTTCGGGCCGCAACTTCGGTTCCGGCCGATATGTTCGGAGTCCGGGAGCGTGGTCGTATTCGTCCGGGCTATCGAGCCGACCTCGTCCTCGTGAACGGCGACCCGACGACCGACATCGACGCGACGCGGAGAATCGAAATCGTCTGGAAGGACGGCGTCCGCGTGGACCGCGATCCGTATCTAGCCTCCGTGGCGACGGCGCGCGACCAGGCGGAAAAAATCAAAGCGATGCCCGCCCTGGAATACGGCGAGTCGGGCTTGATCAGCGATTTTGAGAACGGGAAAATCGAAACGCGCTTCGGCGCGGGGTGGATGACATCGACCGACACCCTTTACGGCGGAAAATCAAAAGTCGAGATGGCCTGGGCTGAGGGCGGTGCCGAGAACAGCAAGGGAGCATTGAAAGTCACGGGCGAGATCGTCCCCGGCGCTCAGTTCCGCTGGTCGGGCGTCCTGTTTTCGCCGGGGGCCGCGTTTATGAGCCCGGCGAATCTCTCCGCAAAAAAGGGCATCAGTTTTTGGGCCAAGGGCGAACTGCGGACTTACGCGGTCGAAATCTTCGCCCAAAGCCTCGGTTACATCCCGGCGGCCAAGACTTTCCGAGTCACGCCGGACTGGAAGGAATACGAGTTCACCTGGAAGGATTTCAACGTCAGCGGCACCGATATCATGGCGATCTTCATCGGCGCTTATCAAGACCCCGGAACGTTCGCGCTGTTTATCGACAATATTCGTCTGAAATAGAGCCTGGCGAGGAGATCATGAGACGGCGCGATGGAATCTCGGCTTGCCTTAAAATTCTCGGCCTCCTGGCGGCCGCAGCGTCTTTGTTCGTCGGCTGTAATCCCCAAAAAGATTTGACCCGGAAAGCGATAAAATCCGTCGAGCACGGCCTGATGCGGGCCGCGTATCTCAAGGGCCTGCGGCCGGAAAAGCTCTCCCTCCGGGAGCGCATGCCGTTCTACCGCGTTCCTGGGGTCAGCCTCGCCGTCATCGACCGGAACCGCGTTGAGTGGGCGCGCGCCTACGGCGAGAAAGACATCCAGACCCATCAGCGGCTGACGACGGACACGGTCTTCCAAAGCGGCGCTTTCAGCCAGTTGGTGGCATCGGCCGCGGCTCTCCGCCTGGTCGAACAGGGACGGCTCGATATCACCCGAGAGGTCAATCGGCAGCTCGTTTCGTGGCGGATCCCAAATGACGCCCGGCGGGACAAGATCATTCCCCGGGACCTCATGGCCCACGCCGCGGGTTTGTCCGACCAGGTTTTTTCCGGCTATATGCAGGACGAGCCCCTTCCATCTCTCATCCAGATCCTTGACGGCGAAAAACCGGCCAACAGCCTGCCGGTCTGGCTCCCTCCGGCGCGCCCTCTTCCCACCCAGGTCCAGTATTCGGAGTCCGGATATGTTGTCCTTCAACAGCTGCTCGAGGACGCCGCGGGAATGCGTTTTTCCGGATTTGTCCTGAACACGGTCTTACGGCCGTTGAAACTGACCGGAAGCACGTTCGACGTCCCGCTTCCGGAGGATTTCCGTTCGCGGACCGCGTCGGGACATCTTCGTGAAGGCCAGGTCGTTACCGGACTCTGGCGGAACTATCCGGAATCCGCGGCCAAAGGGTTATGGACGACGCCGTCGGATTTTGCGACGTTCCTGAGCGATCTTCTTCAATCGGCGACGGGCGGAGCGGGGAAGCTCTTGGCGCCCGAAACGGCGCGCTACCTCCTCGGCCCGCGCGTCGAGAATGCGGGTTTCGGGTTCTTTGTTGAAGGCGACGGCGACGATATCAACTTCAACCTGCGGGCGAGAACGCGCGGATATACATGCGTCATGACGATTTATCCGGCCAAGGGCCAGGGCGCGGTGATCATGACGGACAGCGAAAACGGCTTCGTGCTCATCCAGGAAATCCTTTGCGCCCTGTCCGAGGCTTACCACTGGCCGCACTACAAGCCCGAAGAAAAAACGGTCCTGCGCCTGGAGCCCGAGACCTACGCTCAATTTGTCGGCCGGTACGAGGTCCGTCCGGACTACGTCCTCGACGTTACGCAGGAGGATTACTACCTGGTCATCCGTCCGACGGGGCAGACCGCCACCAGATTTTACGCCGAAGGACGGACGTTGTTCTATTCCGTCGACCCCTATGTCCGGATCCAGTTTCTGAGCGACAAGACCGGCCGGGTCGACAGCCTGGTCCTGTGGCAGCAGGATTTCGAGCTCACGGCAAAGAAGACAAAATAGTCAAGGACCGGCCCTTTCTAGACGCGATTCCGGGCGGCGCGTATTAACACGCGTCTTAATACAGATTGGCTTTTTTCAAGACCTGGGCGATTCCCTCTTTCTTCATCAAGGCCTCGATGTCCTTGACCGTTCGCGGGATACCGGCCGTCAGGACTTCGCAGCTCGTGTCCGTGATCAGGACGGTGTCCTCGACGCGCACGCCGAGGTTCTCGCTCGGCCAGAACATGTATGGTTCGTTGGCGAAGACCATGCCCGGCTTGAGCACCTGCGGGCCGCCGCCGACGTCGTGGATCGCCATCCCCACGTAGTGGCCGAACCCGCCGCGCATCCTCTTGAAATAATCCTTGGTCAGGTCAAAACCCCGTTTCTTGAGAATCCCGTCGACCTCCTGCCGGCATTGGTCCGCGGTCAGCCCCGGCCGGTAGACGCTCAGGCACGCCTCGTGGACGGCGAGGGACGCTTCATAGACCTCCTTCTGGCGAGGCGTGAATTTCCCGTTGGCCGGATACGAGATTGTGATATCGGTATCGTAATAATCGACGTCGGGCCCGGCGTCGACGACGATGAAATCGCCGTCTTTCAAGAGCCGGTCGTGTTTGGCGTAATGGACGTAGGGATGGTTTTCACCCGACGAAATGATGACGCCGTAAGCGCTCTCTTGAGCCC
>JBGOYP010000060.1:0-9771 GCA_041479785.1 Candidatus Aminicenantia bacterium
AAGAACGCATCGCTCGTCCGCAAATTGCATCCGGACCCGGCTCTGCGCGAGGGATGGCCGCTCTACGCTCAGGACATGTTCATCTTCGCCGGCTACAACAACTACGACCTCAAACAGCGCATGATGGAACTCAAGCTCAAACTTCAAGCCCTGATCGATTTCCAGGTCGATATCAGCGTCCATGAAGGCAACAAGACGGACAAGGACCGGGCCATCAAGTTGATGACTGAGACCGGATTCCAGACCCAGGCCGAGGCCGAGCGGAAATGGAACGAGATCATCCTCCATCCGGGAGCCGCCTCGTACGCCTATATCGGCTACCAGGAAATCCTGGACATGGAAAAAGACTACAAGGCCGCCAAGGGCGATCAGTTCAGCCAGAAAGAATTTCTCAACAAGATCACGAGCTTCGGCCCGCTGCCGCTCCGGATCCTGAAAACAAAGATCCTCCAATAATGCCCGGCGGGCGCAAGGGTTCGCCGGCCTCTCGGGGGGCGGACTCTTGCACCCGCGATATCCGATGTTGATCGACTCCCACGCCCACCTCGACATGGAGGAGTTCGACCGCGACCGGGAGGACGCGGTCCGGAGGGCTTCGGCGGCGGGCGTCGTGGAAATGCTTTGCCCCCTCGAGATCTCAAGCAGGCGGAGCCTGAAGACCGGCTTGGCTCTCGCCGCGGCGCATCCCGAAGTCCGTCTCGCGGCCGGTCTCCATCCGCACGAAGCCAAACGCTTTTCGGCCGAGCTGCTGGCGGATATCCGCCGGCTGGCGGGCGACGGAAAAATAGCGGCCGTCGGCGAAATAGGCCTGGATTTCCATTATCATCACGCGTCGCCCGCGGAGCAGGGCACGGCCTTTCGGGCCCAGCTGTCTCTCGCCCGCGAACTCGGCCTCCCGGTCCTCATCCACAGCCGGAACGCCGGCGACGAGGTCCTCAGCGCCCTCCGGGACGAAGGCCTCGGGCCCGGCGGCGTGCTCCATTGCTTCACCGAAAGCTGGGATGTGGCGTCGGCCGCGCTGGAGGCAGGCTTGTTCATATCGTTTTCGGGAATCGTCACCTTCCCGAAAGCCCGGGACCTGCGCGACGTCGCCGAGCGGGTTCCTCTCGCCCGGCTTCTCGTCGAAACGGACGCCCCCTATCTCGCCCCCGTGCCGTACCGGGGACAAAGAAACGAACCGGCGTACGTGGTCGAAACCGCCAAAACCATCGCCGGCCTTAAAAAGACGACCCTCGCCGACCTCGCCGGGGCGACGACCGCGAATTTTCGCTCGCTGTTTCGCTGACCGTCCGCGAGAAAGACTCCCGGAACCGGAACCCAGAATTGAATTGGGGTCGCGTCAATGCTAAGATAGGCGCGCCATGACGGCCGCCGCGTCGCCCCGGACCCTCCACGATATCTATCGCGACATCCGCGGCGACCTCGAGGCCGTCGAACGCCATTTGAAAGAGATCGGCCGGTCCTCAAACCCCCTGATCGCCGAAGTCAATAAATACCTCTTTCGCAAGCGCGGCAAACGGGTCCGTCCCGCCCTCCTTCTCCTTTGCGCCAAGCTCAGCGGCTATCGCGGCCAGGACCACATGTTCTGGTCGGCCCTGGTCGAAATCGTCCACACGGCCTCGCTCATCCATGATGACATCGTCGATAACGCCACCCTGCGCCGCGGCCGGGAAACGGTCCACGTGAAATGGGGGCCGAACATTACCGTGCTCCTCGGCGATTTTCTTTACATTCAATCGATCGCCCTCGCTTTGCGCACGCGCCAGGACCGGATCATCGACATCCTGGCCGGCGTGACGGCGCAGATGATCGAGGGCGAGCTCATCGAATATTCTCTCAGCGGGCGGGTCGACGTCTCCGAAGACCTCTACCTTGAGGTCTTGAGCAAGAAGACGGCCTCTCTGTTCGCCGCGTCGTGCCGGATCGGAGGAGTCCTGGCCGGCGTTCCGCCCGAGGACGAAGAGCGACTCGCCGGGTTCGGCGCCGACCTGGGGCTCGCCTTTCAAATCGTGGACGACATTCTCGACTTCACGGCCGATGAACGAACGCTCGGCAAGCCCGTCTTGTCCGACCTCCGCGAAGGCCGGATGACGCTTCCCGTTATTCATGCCCTCGACCGGGTCCGGGGCGAAGAGCGCGCCGACCTGCAGAAGCTGGTCGCGAGCCGCGGGACGGACCGGGCGGCCACGAAAAAAATCCTGCGCATCGTCGCGGATACCGGCGGCCTGGAATACGCCGCGGACCGGGCGACGGGGTTCGCCCGCGCCGCCGGAGACCGCTTGGCCACCTTCCCCCCGTCCGCTCCACGCGCGGCGCTCGAGCTCATGACCGAGCTGGTGCTCAAACGAAAGGCGTAGCGTGCTCGAAATCGAAGTCAAAATCCGCATCGGGGACCTCGCCCCTCTCCGCGAAAAGCTGTTAGCGGCCGGCCTCGCCTTGGCCCGCGAGCGCCATCGCGAGATCAATACGCTCTTCGATTTTCGCGACCGGACGCTCAGCCGCGGCCGTCAGGCCCTCCGCCTGCGGGTCGTGGGCAAAACCGCGGCCCTGACGTTCAAGGGCCCCCCGCAAAAATCCCGCCGGTTCAAGATCCGCGAAGAATTCGAAACGTCCGTCCGGAGCCCGAATCAGCTCGCGAAAATTTTGCGGGCTTTAGGCCTCGTCCCGGTCTTCCGCTATGAAAAACGCCGGACGGTCTACCGCAAGGGGACGCTCTCCGCCTGCCTGGACGAGCTGGCCATCGGGAATTTCCTCGAACTTGAGGGTGAACGGGAAAAGATCGTCCGCTTGTCGGAGCGGCTTGGGATCGCGCGGTCCGCATGGATCACGCGGGATTATGTTCAGATGCTGAGCGAGGCGGGGTTCGGCGAAGTTCCGCCCTACGCGTCGTCTTTTTCGCCGCCGGAATCGCTGCCGGGCAATTCTTCCTCGTAGCCGTCCTCGGCCGGGCTTTCGGCTTCTTCGTCTTCGACGACCTCATCCTCTCCGGCTACCGCACCGTCATCGACGTCTTCAACGGAGACGTCGCCGGCGGAGAACACCTGCTCTTCGGTTTCAGGGAGGACTTCGGGACCGGGCTGGAGGATTTCATAGTCTATCAATCCTTCCTTGACTTCGATCTGAGCGATCCGGATCGGATTCTTCGTTTTGGTCCGGACCTTAGCCTTGGCGCCCCTCAGGAGCTGCTTCGCCCGCTTGGACGCCAGAATCACGAAACGGAATTTGCTGTCAACCTTGCCGTACGTCTGCACCGGAAGCGATCTCCTCTTTTTGTATTAAACGGTTATTTTATCACAAAACCTTTGAATATTCAATTCGTTTCGGGCCCGGCCGGCCGTTCGAGACGGACCAAAGGACGGCCTCGGATCATCCCGACCCGGGTCACCCGTTTTTCGCGTTCGGCGTCCGGTCCGACCATCAAGGGGAAATTGAACTCGGCGGTTGGAGTATCGAGGTAGAAATAGACGTCGTAATCCATCGTCCAGAGGATCCGGATTGTTTTCTCGAGCGTGCCGGGGTCGGTCCAAAGAAAGCGATATCCCGGAAGCCCGGCGTACATCCGGACTGGCCCGCTCATTTCGTCGCAGAACACAACGGCGCGCGCCGAAACCTTCCGGCTCAAGGCTGAGGCGATCTCCTCCTCGTTGCGGGTTCCCTCGGAAAAAAAGCTCTGCGAACGGAGGAGCAGAAAGGCCGCGCAGGCAAGGACGACGAAGACCGCAAGGACGTGCGACCGGCGAACGAACCGCCTGACCTCCAGGACGCCGAAGGCGAAAAGTACGGCGAGAAAAGGATAGCCGGGCATGAGATACCGTTCCTGGCGAATACTCTGCACGGCGTAGAAGGCGAAAAAGGAGAATAAACCGAGGACGCAGACGATTCCGACCGGCCGGCGCCGCGGCCGGGCCAGGCAGCCGACGAGGCCGAGGACCGCGAGAAGCAGAGACGGGAGCCCGAAGGTCTGAGATAAATTTTTCAGATAGAACGGCACGCCCTCCTTGAGATAAGCCAGGCCCGTCAGGCTCTGCGTCGTGGGCTCATAGACAAGCCTTAAGAACGTCCCGAATAATCGATGCGTGTAGAGACCAAGCGGAAAGAGGCCGAAGAGAAACGCCGCCGTCCCGAACGCCGCAACGTTTTTGGCCAGCTCCTTCCAGCGGCGGTCTTTCCAAAATCCAAGGCCAAAGAGATAGACGAGCGGCAACGCGCCGGCGAGGTTCGAATAGCGAACGAGGAACGCGAAGCCGAAACAAGCGCCCGCTGCAAAGGGATAGACCCACCGGGGCTTTTTGAAGTTGAGATAAAGGCTATAGGTGCTCGCCGCGATGAGCGCCAGCGAAGGAATATCACTCATGATGAAGACGGAGTTTGTGAAGACCTGAACATTGATGAAGGTCAGGATGGCCACCAAGAGCCCGAAGACGGGGTCGACAGCCTTGGCGCCCAGAAGGAAGAACGCCAGGACCAGGAGCAGGGTCAGGACGGGAAGCGCGAAGAAGGCCGCGCCCCGGCCGCCCCATTTGACGAACGGATAGAGGAACATCGACGTCCCGGGCGGGAAGACATTGTAAATGAGCCCGGCGTTCAGGTCATAGACATAATGGCCATGCGGGCTGAGAAGAAACATCTCTTTGTCAAGCGGAGGCACCTGCTGATAACGCTCGTGGATCCGGGGAATGAGCGGGTCGGTATATTCCGTCCGGAAAAAGCCGTTCCGGACCATGAGCTCCGCCCCGTTGAGATACGAGTAGCTGTCGCATCCGACGACGGCCGTGGACCGGTTTCGAATGAGGTCGGCGCCAAAAATACCGCCGAGCCCGAAAAGCAGGGCCGGCGCAAGCACGGAGACGAGCGTCCGCTTCGGACGAATGACTTTCGGAATCAAGAGCAGAAGAAGAACGACGAGAACGGCCCAGGCCACCCGGACCGGAGTCGCGAAATAAGGGCGGACCACATCGAAGGCGTAAACCGCGAGACCGGCCGGCTTCAGATAGAAGAACACTTTCGGCTTGAGCCAGCGCGGCGTCGTCGTTTCGTGGACGCGAAAATCGATCGCCCCCTTGTCTCCGGCGTCGAAATACTTGATGAGAATTTTGTAGTTGCCCCGGGCCAGGGTCACCGTCCTGTCCTTGAACTGCAAGGGATGCTCGCCGCCGTTGTCGAGGAGCAGTTGGTCATCGAGGAAAACCTGCCCGCCGTCGTCCGAACCCAGCGTGAACTGATAGTCCGAACTCTTGGGGATATAAAGATAACCGCTCCAGACGGCGCTGAGGACATCCTCTTCCCCCGACCGCGCCGAAAGCGCGTCCTTTTGGAAAGAGATTACGTTGTCGAGCGACGTCGTCATGGGCGCGCCGGTCCAGGTTTTGTTCGGATAGAAAGCCCCCGTCAAGCCATGAGCGGGGCGGAGCAGGGCACCGACGACCGGGACAACGAGTAAAACCCCGGCGAGAATGACGATCAAGCGGATTTTTTTCCGGGCTTTGTCGAGGAACCGGTCCACCAGGGAAAGGGCCGCGGCTTCAAGAGCGACGGCACGGTCGAACAATGGCGCCATCGTCCAGCGGGCGAGCCAGAGAAGTAGAATCGCGGCCACGAGCCAGGCCGCCTTGAAGAGGATCTTGAGATAAAAAAGAACCGTATCCAGCCGGACGACGCCCGGGCCGACCGGGCGCGGATAGAAGCCAAGACGCCACCCGGGAAGCGGGACGGCGGTCGCCCTCGTCCAATCAAACGCGACCTGGCCTCCGCCCCCCGCGTCAAAATATTTGACGGTCAGCTTGTGACTCCCCCGCTTCAACAGGACGGTTTTCTGCACCAGATGCGGCGGGTGGCGTCCGCCGTTGTCCACGACCAGGACATCGTCCACAATAATCCAGGACCCGTCGTCCGAGCTGGTATAAAACCTGTAGAAAGCGTCGCGGGGCGCGCAGATAAAGCCTTCCCAGATAACGCTCGAATGGTCACCGGCTTTCGTGACCTCGACGATATCCTCTTTCCAAAAGCGCGTCCGGACATCCAACCTTGTCGCGACCGGTTTTCCCGCCCAGTCCGCATTGTCGAAATAGGTTCCGGTCAATCCATGGACGGGCGTGATCTTTTCGGCCGCAAGAACGGCCAGGCCGAAGCCGAGGACGACGACCCCTAGGAACTTCGCGTTTCGCCGAGCTCCGGCGTAGAATCTTCCGACGCCGGCGCGCAGGCGATTCGACGACAGCGCCGACTTGCGCAGAAGAGGCCAGAAGGCACCGACGAGAGAAACGACCAAAAGCAGGAAGGAACATCCCAGCCCGACCGTAAAACCGAGGGTGAGTCCGGACAGGACGACGTCCCAACAATAGAGGCCCGGGGACGCGGGCTCCGGATAAAATCGGAATTTCGAGGCCGGGACGTCGATAAAGCCGGCGCCCCCGATGTCGAAAAACCGGACGAGGACTTTGTGGTTTCCGCGCGCCAACGGGACGTCATTCGTTTTGGTCTGGGCGGCGTGGATCCCGCCGTTGTCCACGACCAGGACACCGTCGATAAAGAGCTGGGACCCGTCGTCCGACCGCGTCGATACCGTATAGGTTGCGTCCTTGGGCACGTACGCAAAACCTTCCCAAATGACGCTGAGCCGGTCGGAGCCGCCGACGCGTTTGATCAGGTCGTCCTTGTCGAATAGGATGCGAGCGTCCCGTCGGACCGTTGCCGGAGTTCCCTCGAACTTGTTATTGGCATAATAGCGGCCGACGAGGCCGCGCGGCGGCGCGACGAGGAGGGATAAAAGAAGCAGGCCGAGGAAAACCGCGGAGGCGAGGCCGGACGCGATAGCCAGCTTCCGGACGAGACCCGACGACCTTCGCGGGGGCGACTCAGGCATTAGAGGAAATGCTCCGCTGGTCATCGAGGGTTCGAAACGAGATTTGAGGGAGCTATTCTAACGGCGAACACCCGCGGAAGTCAATTTGCGATGGGACTCGGGGCCTCCCGCCCGGCCCGTCGATTTTACTGGTCGCGGGAATTGCGATAAAATGGTCCATATGCTCCATAACGCCGAGGCGATCTTAGGCAAGTTCCAGGCCCAGGGCCGATTCGTCAGGGTGTCGCCGTTCGGGACGGGGCATATCAACGATACCTATCTCATCACGACGCGCGACGAGGACCCGTACGATTACATCCTCCAGCGCATCAATCAAAACGTTTTCAAGAACGTGCCCAAACTTCAAGAGAACATCGAGCGGGTCACGTCGCACATCCGGAAAAAACTCGAGGCTACGCCCGGCGCGCATCCCGACCGGGAAGTCCTGACGCTCGTCCGCACCGTGGACAGCACGACACATTATTACAGCAACGAACGTGAATCCTGGCGCGTCTTCCTTTACATCGACGGGACGAAAACTTACGATGTCGTGGACTCGCCGGCTAAAGCCTACGTGGGGGGCCGGGCCTTCGGACGATTTATGGCCATGCTGGCCGACCTGCCGGGTGAGCCGCTCTACGAAACGATTCCCCGCTTTCACGACATAGACTTCCGGCTTGGGAATTTCCGCGACGCCCTCAAGCGCGACCCGGCCTGCCGGGCGTCCAAGGTCCGCGAGGAGACCGCGTTCGTCGAGGCCCGGGCCGCGGAAATGCGGACGATCCATCAGCTTCGAGAAGAGGGACAAATTCCGCTCCGGATCACGCACAACGACACGAAGTTCAACAATGTTCTGATCGATGAGAACGGCCGGGCCTTATGCGTCACCGACCTCGATACCGTGATGAACGGCTTCGTTCATTACGACTTCGGCGACGCGATCCGGACCTCGACCAGCACGGGCGCGGAGGACGAAGCCGACCTCTCGAAAGTCGAGATGGACATCCGCCTCTTCGAAGCTTACGCCCGGGGCTTTCTCCAGGAGACACGCCGGTTGCTGAACCCCTGCGAGATCGAAACGCTTGCCTTCTCGGCGCACCTCATGACCTTCATCATCGGCCTCCGCTTCTTCACCGATTACCTTGACGGAGACCATTACTTCAAGATCCAGCACGAGGGCCACAATCTGCAGCGGGCACGGGCGCAGTTCAAGCTCCTGCGCAGCATGGAAGCGCAATACGTGACCATGCAGGCCCTCATCGCGAAAATCGCCCGTTCAACTTAGAATTTCTCGTCTAAAGCCAGGCTTCGAAGACAGACTCGATGTTCGCTCGGGGCGTGTTCATCCCCCACTCGCACTCGGCGATGACGCCGCCGGTCCCGTCGTCCAGTGCCGACCGGACCCGCCGCACGGCGGCCGCCACGTCGCTCGGCGACCCGAACGGAAGCACCCATTGGCGGTCGATCTCGCCCCAGAACGTGATCCGGCCCTTGAACCGCCGCCCGACCTCCTCGATGTCCATGCAGAAGAGCTGAGCGTTCAGCGCGTCCACGCCGACCTCGACGAGGTCGGCGAGGAGCGGCAGAATGTGGCCGTCCGAATGGAAGAAGGCGAACTTGCCCGCGGCGTGGATCCGGGCGACGTAGTCCGCGTAGAGCGGCTTGAAGAACGAGCGCCACAGGGCCGGCGAAACGAGCGTCGCCGTCTGCGTGCCCCAGTCGTCCATGAAGGCGATGCCGTCGACGTCCGTTCGCAGCCAGAGTTCAAGCTCGCGGAGATAAAACTCGTGGACGATGTCGCGCAGCCGGACGGCCTCGCCCGTTCCCCAGGCCAGGTCCATGAAGAGGTTTTCGGTCCCGCGGAGAAATTGCATCCGTTCGAACGGCCGGATCGTCGTCGGCGCTTTGACGAACAGGTCGGTCGCGCCGCAGCCGGGGTTCACCCGAGACAGGTCGGCCCCCGTCAGGATTTCGTCGGGCGGTCGTAACCGGTCGAGGTCCGCCCATCGGGCCAGCGGAGGCGCCTTGACCTCGCCGACGACACCGGGCTCGGCGACACGGAACGGACATCCCCACTCATCCACATATGTCCCGACGACGTTCGGCGTTCCCCGGGCGAGCCGACCCGGGCCGTAAGTATATTCCGGCGCCGTGAAATCCTGGGGAAACCGTCCGAGGACAGCGGTGAGATCGGCTTGATGAAACATCGGGACCCCCGGCAGGGTCCATAATTCCCTCGGCGCCCGGTCCGGCCGCTCGAACCGCAACGCCCGACGCACGCGTTCTCGTCCGGTCATCGGCCAAAAAACTCCCTCTGATGTGAGTTCGAAGGGGCCGCGGCCCGAAGCCGCTTGTCAAGGCTCCATGAAGATCGTTTCGAGATCCTCTTCAAAGATCGGACGCATTTCGTCCGCCATCCGCTTTTCGCCGAACGCGGCCATAGCTTCGGCCGGCTTCCGGGATTCGACGCCGGGCTCGGCTTCCGGCGCATCTTTCTTCTCGTCAAGCCGGATGGCATCCGCCGGGCCCACAAGCTCTTTGATCTTCGTCCATCGCTCAAGCTCCTTGAGCACGTCAAAGCCCGCCCCATCTTCGAACGCCGCGATTTCCGGAAGTTTCGCATCCAGGCCGAATTTGACCTGGAGCTGCCGGCTCAGGACCTTCGCCCGGAGCGCGGCTTCTTCTCGAAACCGGTCAAGCTTTTCCATATGGTCCCGGATCGACGACAGCTCGGCGTTCTGGAGGTCGATGAGCCTTAAGACTTCACCCTTGGTCCGGACGGCCTTTTCCGCGTGCCGGCGGATCAGGGCCCGGACCTCCGCGCGCTCTTTTTCGAGCTCAGCGATCATCGTTTGATAATGCTCGAGCTGGGTCTGTCCCTCGGCGAACTCTTCGGCGCTCTGCTCGATCTTCCGCTGCGCGTCCCGCTT
>JBGOYP010000061.1:0-9580 GCA_041479785.1 Candidatus Aminicenantia bacterium
CGCTAAACTGAAGGCGGCGAATCTCCCGCCGGTCGAAATCAAATAAAAGACATAAAGACCATGAACGCTCTCGCTGAGAAATCAAAAAGCCCTCTTCCGACGAACGACGCCGAACCCCGCGTTTACGGCCGCCGCTGGGTCATCCTCGGCGTCTTCGTTTTTATCGCCTGCATGTCCCAAGTCCACTGGATCACATTCGCCCCGATCACGAGCACCGCGGCCGCGTTCTACCACACATCCGACCTGATGATCGGCCTCCTGTCCATGAGCTTCATGGTTGTCTATATCCTCGTTTTTCTCCCGGCCGCCTGGATGATCGACACCCTGGGATTCCGGGCGGCGGTCGGTTTCGGCGGCATCCTGATGGCGGTCTTCGGCCTGACGCGGGGGATCTTCGGGTCGAATTTCACGGCCGTGTTCATTTCGCAAATCGGGCTCGCGGTGGGCCAGCCGTTCATCATGGGCGCGATCACGAAGATCGCCGTCCGCTGGTTCCCCGTCCGCGAGCGGGCGACGGCCTCGGGCCTCGGAACATTGGCCCTTTACCTGGGCCCGTTGGTGGCCATGCTTCTTACGCCCGCCCTGGTCGTGCGCCACGGTTTGCCCCGCACGCTTGTCTATTATGGGGTTGCGACCGTGGTCGCCGCCGTGTTGTTCATCCTCGTGACCCGCGAGCACCCGCCGACGCCGGCCGGCCGAGACGAACGCGTCCTGATGCTCGACGGCTTGAAAACGATGGTCCGCCGGCGGGACTTCCTCCTGCTTCTGGCGATGTTTTTCGTCGGCCTGGGCGTGTTCAACGGCGTGGCCACCTGGATCGAAGATATCGTCCGGCCCCGGGGCTTCACGATCACCCAGGCGGGAACGCTCGGCGGCCTGATGCTCGTCGGCGGGATCGTGGGTGCCGTCATCATGCCTTTGCTTTCGGACAAACTGCGCCGCCGTAAGCCGTTCATCGTGATCGCGCTGGCCGGGCTTATCCCCGGACTGCTCGGGATGACGTATGCGACGCACTACGGCTTGCTGCTTCTGTCGGGGTTTGCCTTCGGCTTTTTCCTGCTCAGCGCCGGACCGGTGGGATTCCAGTACGGGGCCGAAGTCACGCACCCGGCCCCGGAGGGCACATCCAACACCCTGCTCATCGTCATCGGTCAGATTTCGGGGATCGTTTTCATTTTCGCCATGGACGCGCTCAAGTCCAAAACCACCGGAGCGATGACGGGGTCGCTCGTCGGCCTGTCCGTACTGACGGCCGTCTGTGTCGCGCTCGCGTTTACCCTGCGCGAGTCACCGATCCGAAAAACATAAAGCCCGGGAACTTTTTTCGTTCAAAATCGTATCATCAAATGAGGTTGTTTATTTACCGGAGGTGTATAAATGTTCGGTTATAAAAGATCTTTTTCTGCGTTAAGCATCGTCCTCCTTCTTCTGGCCGTGACCGCCGTCCCGGTTCTTCGGGCCCAGGACAAGCCGGCGCCCAAGGTCGACACCGAAAAGCTCTATAAGGACATCGCCGCGGATTACTCTTTTGCCATAGGCCCCGAACCCATGGTCATCGCCTTTTGGCTGCAGAACGGCAAGCTCTACGGCGCTCCGCGCGGCCAGGAAAACGAAATGGCCGAAATCCTTCCCCGCGACCTAGACAAGCTCATGTTCGAGGCCACGGTCCCGGGCGGCCAGTATTTCGAGCTCACGTTCCTCAAGGACGACGCCGGCAAGATCACGAAGTGCAAGCTCGTCTCGCAAGGGATGGAAGTCATCGGCGACCGGATTAAATAAGCCCTTCCTCTCGTTTCCGTCGAACGCTTCTCCTCGAGGTCTCACCTAAGGCCCGGCCGGGCGCGCTCACCTCATTTCCACCCCGGTTTAAGAATCACGCCTTTCTTGACAGGCCGTCCCGGCGACATTACGATGGGGAGTCATTCCTTTTCAAGGAGGATCATATGCCCGTCAAGATATCAAACCCTTATTGGAAATTGGCCGGGTTGTTGACCGTGATCGCCGTCGTGGTCGCGACCGCGGTCCCCTCGTTCGGAGCGAGGTCCTCGGAGCAACAAACCCAGGCTCAAACGAGCCCGCAGGCCCAGACGCCTCCCGCGGCCCAAACCAAGCGTCCGCCGATGACGGCGGAACAGCAAGAGATGATAAAGCTCCGCCAACAAATCCGCGACCTGCAGAAGAAATATTTCGAGTTGGGGGCGAAACTGCCGGAGGCGCGGGCCAAGGCGGACATGGAGAACAAGAAAAAGGACGACGACCTCATCGCCCAGCTCTGTCAGGGCGCGGTCGATTACGAAAAAATTTCTTATGCGAGCAGCGTCGACGGCCTTCAGATTCCGGCCTATCTTTTCCAGCCTCTCTCCCCGCGCGGGCCGAAAGGGCATCCGGCGCTCGTCTGGATTCACGGCGGTGTTCACAGCAGCTTCGCGTCCGGCTCGATCCCGTTTATCCGCCAAGCCGTCGACCGCGGCTACATCGTCATCGCGCCGGATTATCGGGGCAGCACGGGCTACGGCGCCGCGTTTTACGAAGCCATCGACTACGGCGGGTACGAGATCGACGACGTCCTGTCCGCGGTCGATTTTCTCAAAGCCAACGTTCCGGCGGTCGATATGGACCGCCTCGGCGTCATCGGCTGGAGCCACGGCGGGTTCATCACCCTTCACTGCCTTATCCGCGACCAGGGAAAAATTTTCAAATGCGGATACGCGGGAGTGCCCGTCACGAATCTCGTCTTCCGGTTGTCCTACAAGGGACCGGATTACCAGGCCGATTTTGTCTCCGAGAAACGGATCGACGGCATGGTCCATGAGAAGCAGGCCATTTATATCGAACGATCGCCCGTCTATCACGTCGACAAGATCAAGGTCCCGGTCATGGTCCACGTCGCGACCAACGACCGGGACGTCAATTTCGTCGAGGACCAGTTCATGATATACGCGTTGCAGTATCACCTTCCAAAGCTGGCCGAGACGAAAATTTACGTCGACCCGCCCGGAGGGCACTCCTTCGACCGCTTGGTCAATAAGGAAAAGACCGCACCCCAGAACACGCCGCCCCAGCGAGATTCCTGGAACCGGATCTGGACATTTCTCGAGACGAACCTCAAGCCCTATATCGGCGTGGACGGGAAGGTCGTCGAAGGGAAGTGACGGAATCACTTCCGCTTAGCCGTTCCCTCGACGTATTTGGTGAACGGCTGGCCGGGCGGCGCGATGTCGAACTCGATATTTAAAGAATTGTCTTTCTGCAATCGGTAAATGAACCGGTAGCGCGGACCCGGGACGGCTTCGTCGCTCAGAAACATCACCGTCCGCCCCTCGTCCGAAAAAGCGACCTTGTACTGGATGGTATGGCCCTCGTTGTCGAAATACGTCGCGCGGGTCATTTTCCCGTCGGGATCTTGATAGACGATCATCAGGTCGTCATGTCGAAAAGCGGGGGTGTCCTTCGTCGCGGGATATTCGGAATAGCTCCGCCTGACGAGAATCCGCCTTTGGAGGTCGAAATTAAAGGAGAAACCACCGCCGCTAGCCTGGCCGGGTTGTCCGCCCCCCGCTCCCGCAGTCCAATCTCCGAGCAAAAATTTCCAGGCCGACCAATCCGCCGGCTTAGCCGGTTGTTGGGCCCCCAACGGCAGGGTCATTACACACAGCAGAAGAACGATCATGAACTTATGATTCATCGCGCTCCCTCCTCGCCTCATAATCTCGGCCTCAGGCGCCATCACTTTAGCTTTACAAGTGGAAAGACGAAAGCATCTTAAAACCATCGGATTCCTCGGTCAAGCCCGCGGCCATCCGCAGCGGATGATCGAATAAGAAATTCTTGAACAAATCGCGCCGTTGTGCATCTTTATATATGGAAAGCGAGCCATGAACACCTTCCCCAGGCTTCAAGAACATGTCCTGATCCTCCGCTGCCAGATCGGAGACCAGGACGCCTTAGCGGAGCTCATCGGCCGTTATTATCGGCCCTTACGGTATTTCATAAGTCATTTATCCGAAAACGCTGATATGACCGAAGATATCTTTCAAGAAACCTGGGTCAAAGTGATCGGCAAAATAAGCACCCTGAGAAACCTCGAGACGTTTCCCGCTTGGCTCTATAGGATAGCGCGCAATATGGTCTATCAGCAGTTCAGGAGAAAAAGAGCCTTTGTCGAACTCCGGGACAACGTCGTCATTCCGGAGGAAACGCCGGAGAGCGCCTTCTCGGCCGCCGATGCGGCCCACATCCATGAATGTCTGAAAGAGTTGCAGCCGGAACATCGGGAGGTTCTGATGCTCCGTTTTCTGGAACAGATGTCCTATCAACGGATCGCGGACGTGCTGGAGTGCAACCTGAATACCGTCAAATCTCGGATATATTACGCGAAACTCGCTCTTAAAAAGAAAATGGAGGGCATCTATGGACAAGAAAAATAGTCTTAAGGAAGAACTTCTCAATCAAATGGACAAAAACCAGAGCGGCTCGCCGGACGGCGGTCAAAAGTCGGTTCAAGCCATCCTAGCCAAAGACGCGGTCCGGATCCGGCGGCTGAAGCGCGCGACGGTGATCAGCTGGGTCTTGCTGGCCGCATCCTTCCTCGCCACCGGCATCATCGGCCTCCTTACGGGATTCCGCGAGGAGGTGTGGCTGATCATTCCGATCATCGGTGTTCAAGCCTTGCTCATCCTTGCCGTTTCGTGCACTTTTATCCTTTCCATCCGTTCCAGGACCTTGAGGATGAAGCAAATCCAGGCGACGCTATCAGACATCCAGGAGCGACTGAACAAGCTGTCCGAAGATAGATAGCGGCTACTTCACGACTTTGAAGAGGAACTCCTTCCGGTTGTTTTCGTCCGATTCCGTGATCTGTTTTCTGATGCCTATTCTAGCCGCTCCTTGTCCCGCCGACAAGGCCCAACGAGGCCCGGCCGGGAGCGTTTATAAAGCCTCTATTTCGCTAGCGCGTCCTTTACGAATTTTACCAGGTCGGCGTGGTATTTCGCCGCCGACGGCTGGTCGATGTAGACCATGTGGCCCGATTCGTAATAGCCCAGGGAGATGTTGTTCTTCTTGATTTCGTCCGACACCTTCAAGTGGGCGATCGTCCACTCCACGGGGAAGAAGGGGCAGGCGAAATCGTAGTATCCGAATCCCACGAAAAGACGCATATGCGGGTTCTTGGCGAAGCCGTTCTCCAGGTTGACCACGGTATTGTATTCGCCCGACCAGGGCGGAGCGTTGCCCGAGACGTAATAGAGGTTGTTGTTTTTATAGTTCAGCTCGCTACGAACATAAGCCTGGAAGCAGGTGAGAAAACAGTTCTCGATGTTGGCATTACTGAAGTCGAAGCTCGTGCTCGTGGAGCCGGCGTCGATCTGATAACCGGCGAAGCGCGAGTCCAGGCGCGACGTCATCAGGTGCCGGTCGCGCAGCAACTCGGTGCTGAACGGCCCCAGCGGGATGAGCAAGTCGTTGGCGTCAATGAAAGCCTTGGAGAGCCCGGTGTACCGGGCCATGTTGTCCAACACCTTGTCGCGCTGAGCCTGCGACGCGCGCGCGCCGTCAAAGAGATATTCCAGATACTCGCCTGCGGCGAACTGGCGAGCCTGTTCGGCTATCTGCTCGACGGTCAGTTTTTGCAGCTCCGGGGCCAACTTCTTATGATAATGCGCGGTCATGACCTCGGTCGGCAGGGTGCTGAGCTGGCGCTGGATGCCGGCGCCGGCGTCGATCGCGATGACCGCCGAAAGCAACATCACGCCGTTGATGGGGCAGTCGCGGTCGGTAAGGTAGCCGGCCAGGCCGGCCGCGCGCGTCGTGCCATAACTCTCTCCGCCGACGAAAAGCGGCGAGCCCCAAAGGTTATACTCGTTCAGGAAGCTGCGGATGAATTCGCCGAAGGCGGCTAGGTCATTATCCACGCCGCCGAAGTTGGGGCCATAGCCGGGCTTGTCCGGGCGGCTGTAACCGGTGCCCATGGCGTCGATGAAGACCAGGTCCCCGGTATCCAGCAGGCAGTTGGGATTGTCAACATAGGTATACGGCAACGGCAAGGCCAGGCCGTTTGGCTTCATCTTCACGACCTTAGGGCCGAAGGCGCCCATGTGCAGCCAAATCGTGGCCGCGCCCGGTCCGCCGTTGAATAGAAACCAGACCGGCCGCTTGGACTTGTCGGTCACGCCGTCCTTGGAATAATAAATATAAAACAAATGCCCCTCGCTCACGCCGCTCGTGGCGTTGCGGATGGGCATGAATCCGACATGGGCGGTGTATTTAATCGTCTCGTTTTGGAGCGTGATTTGATGCTGCGTGGTGATCGGCTGCGCCGGGTAGTTGATCGGCTGCATCTCTTCCAGGGCGTAATTGAAGCGATAGAAGTTGTTCGGCGTGCCGCCTCCGCGGCCTTGGGCAACGGCGCCGACACTCATAATCGAGATGGCGACGACGAGAATGTAAAACTTGGAAGAAAATCGTCTGATGATGTTCATGGTAGGACTCCTCGTGTTCAAAGGCTTAACGGCGCGCCGTCGATATCGCCGTGTTGATGAAATCGGCCAGGCCGGCGTGCAGTTCGGCCAGCGACTTGGAGTCGACATACGCCATCTGGCCGGCCTCGAAATGGCGCACGGTGATATTGTGGTCCCGAACCTCCGGCGACATGTTCAGGTGAGCCAAGGTGAACTCGGTCGCGTAAAATGGCGCGTTGAGGTCGTAAAAGTTCACGCCGACGAAAAGCCGCAGGTTAGGGTTGCGGGCAAACGCGGCGGTCAGGATTGCGTCGTCATTCCCGGTCGAGGTGAACGTCCCGATGCCGCCGCCGGACAGGTAGAAAATGCCGTAGTTGGCGCTGGTGAAGGCGAGTTCGCGCCGGAGATAGGTTTCGTAGGCTGGCAGGAAGCCGGCGGCGAGGTTGTTTTGGTTGAAGTCGATCGCGACAGGAGCGGCTCCGCCGCCAAAACCGCCCCGTCCGCCGCGGCCGCCGCTCGCCGGCGCATAGCCGGTCACCCTGGCATCCGAGCCCGAAAGCGTCCGCCGCTGATCGCGCAGCAGCTCGCCGATGAAGCGGTCCAGGGTGATGCGCAGATTGTTATTCACGAGGAACGCTTTCGAGCACCCTGTCAACCGCGATAGGTTCGCCACGACCTTGGCCCGGTCCTCCGGCGTCATCCGGTCGCCCTTGTAGAGCGCGTGCAGGTACTCGCGCGAAGCGAACTGCCGCGCCTGTTCCGCCATTTGCTCGGCGTTCAAAGCGTTCAATTCCGGCGCCAGTTTCTTGTGGTACCAGGCGGCCATGATCACGCTCGGCAACAGCGTGATGTATTGTTCGTCTCCGGCGAGAGCGTCGGCGGAAGGCGTCATCGAGAGCAGGACAAGGCCAAGGACCGGGATATGGTGTTCGTTGAGATAGCCGGCCAGTCCGGCCGCCCGTCCCGTGCCGAAATCCTCGCCCGCCAGGAAAAGCGGCGAGTTCCGCCGGTCGTAAGTGACCAGAAAGCTGCGCACGAACTCTCCCAGGGAAGCGATATCGGTGGCTGTATTCCAGTAGTTCGGCCCCCGGCTCGGCTGGTCGGGCCGGCTCCAGGCCGTTCCGACCGGATTCACAAATACCAGGTCGGCTTGGCCAAGGAGGGTGGAAGGATTGTCCGCCCAGCCATAGGGCGGAAGCCCGGCGGCGCCGCTGCCTATCCCCTTCATCCGCTTCGGACCCAACCCGCCAAACTCCTGCCAACTGGTCGCCACGCCCGGCGCGCCGCCCACGAAAAACAACAACGGACGCGACGAGGGGTCGGCCACGCCATCCTTGGTATAGGAGACTAAAAACAGATGCGCTTCCGGCTGTCCCGATGTCGGGTTGCGGAGGGGCATGAAGCCCACTCGCGCGGTGTAGGCGAACGCCTCCCCGTTAAGGATGATCTTTTGATGAGCCTCCGTGGGCGGGCCGTCGGGAATCGTTATTCCCGCAGTCGCCGTCGTATCATAGGTGTAGAAATCGCCCGTGCCGGCGCCTCCGCCGCGCCCTCCGCCGCGGCCGGCCTGACTGCCGACGCCCTGCCCCCAGGCGACAAAAGATACGCAAAGCGTGATCACCAGCAAGAGGAGTCTCCGACGCGTGCATGTCATCATGATTCGCTCCTTACCCAATCCCGAAACTCGACCGACATTTCGGATTGGACGTGACGCCCTCGGGCATTTCACGGGTGAAGGGATTGAAAACACAGAAATTTCCCTTCAAATGGATTCGATTCGATCGCCGGCGACGGCAAAAATTTCCCACGGTCAACGTCCCCTGGAATATATCACCGGCCCCGGGCGGCGTCAATCCGCTTCGAAATGTTTTCAGAGCAAGCGGCTATTCCCTCGTTTTGATTGACAACACAGGAATTTTCCCTCTAGAATCCGCTCTCAGGCGCATCCGTGAGAAAGTTCTTGTCCATCTGGAATCCCGCCATCTACCATGGCTTCGGCCGGACGCACTCCTATTTCGAGGGATGGTTTTTCAAGAACGTCACGAAGGACGAGCGGAACGCGCTCGCCGTCATTCCGGGCGTGTCCATCGCCGACGACTCCGCTGCGTCCCACGCGTTCGTCATGGTCTCCGAGGCCGCCACGGGCCGGATGACCTATTTCAAGCATCCCCTGAGCGCATTCCGGGCGGATCGGCGCAAGTTCGAGATTAGGATCGGCGCCAGTACGTTCAGCCTCGCGGGAATGACGCTCGACCTCACGGATGGCCGGACCGCCGTTCGCGGACGCTTTTCGTTCGGAAAGACTCGGCCCTGGCCAGTGCGTTTACTCTCACCGGGGATCATGGGTTGGTATGCGTTCGTTCCTTCCATGGAGTGCTATCACGGCGTCCTCAGCCTCGACCACGGCCTCGGGGGCGAAATCTCCATCGATGAACGGACGATCGATTTCACCCAAGGAAAGGGTTATTGCGAAAAGGACTGGGGCGTCTCGATGCCCGCGGCTTGGGTCTGGATGCAGTCCAACCATTTCGACCGGGACGGCATATCGCTGACCGGGTCGATCGCCAAAATCCCCTGGCGCGGCAGTTTCTTCACCGGCTTCATCTTCGGATTTCTCCTCGATGGCCGCCTTTTCCGGTTCACGACATATTCCGGGGCCAAGGTTGAGAGCTTCCGTGTCGAAAGCGGAAAGATCGTTCTCCGGTTCGAGACCCGGGCTTTCGCCTTGGACATCGAGGCCGAGCGGCGCGACGGGGTGGAATTGTCGGCTCCGTCCCTGGGCGCGATGACCGCGAGAATTCGCGAGACGCTCAACTCGAGGGTCGAGGTCAAACTTTTCGACAAAACGTCCGCCACGACCGTTTTCGCCGGGACGGGCCGCTGCGCGGGTTTGGAATGCGTCGGCGATATGAACGAGCTCAACAGGGGCCTTAGCCTTAAAAAATAAAATATGGGCTGACCGTCGAACAATTTTCCCATATTGGGGCGAGTCCCGGGTAGCGGGGAGCGCTCAGGGTATGCCGCTCGGAACCCGTCCGAGAGCGAGAGCGGGCACGGTTCGGAAAAACGGAGTTTTTCCGAGAGCTCGAGAGCGAGGTCGAGCGGATTTTCCGCGCTGGGGA
>JBGOYP010000062.1:0-9547 GCA_041479785.1 Candidatus Aminicenantia bacterium
CCATCCACCTCGTAAAACGGTGGACCCAAGTAAGTGCAGAAGCACTCCCTGTCGCTGCCTAAGAGATAGGCATGCCGTTTCTCAGGTTCACTCCTGCGGCTCCTGAGAAGCGTGGACCAGCAGGATTAGCGAACCGGGCCCGCCTTGAGCCCGGCGAGCGAAACACCATCAAGGCTGGTTTCGCGATGCCCTTCCTCTTCGGGAGTCGCGGAACGAGAACAATGAAGAGGATACGCATGTAGATGCTTTCGGCTGAATGTCTTCGGACGCGGGTTCGATTCCCGCCGCCTCCATTTTTTTTGTGAACAAGATGCGCCCCCAGACGCTTCATCGTGTCGCCGCCGCGGCCCTGGCTGTGTCCTTTGCCGTCTTGGCCAGGGCTCCATCCGCCGGCGGCCAGGCCAAGCAGCAGGCGACAATCGTCATCGACCCGGGACACGGCGGGCTCGATGTCGGGGCGAAGGGCAAATTCGGGCGGCTCGAGAAAGACATCACCCTTGCCATCAGCTTCAAGCTCAAAGCCCTCATCGAGCAGAACCTGGCCTACCGCGTCGTCCTGACTCGGGACAAGGACATCGACGTCTCGCTCGAAAACCGCGCCGCCGTCGCGAACAATAACGGGGCGGCGCTCTTCCTCAGCATCCACGTCAACGGCTCGTTCAGGAAAAACGCGCGGGGGTCGGAATCGTATTTCCTCAGCCTCAACGCCACCGACGACGAAACGCGCAAACTGGCCTATTTCGAGAACAGCTCCACCTCCCTCCAGGGCCGCATCGCCGGCGAGAGCAAGGACGACGTCTCGATGATCCTTTGGGACATGGCCCAGGCGGCTTATATCAAACAAAGCAGCCGGCTGGCGGAGGAAATCCAGACGGAGCTGAACCGGGCGCTGGGGATCGAGAACCGAGGCATCAAACAGGCCGACTTCAAGGTCCTGCGGGGCGTCGCCTGTCCGGCCGTCCTCGTCGAAGCCGCCTTCATTTCGAATCCCCAAGAAGAAGAAAAGCTTGTGAGCGAGGACTTTCAATCGCAGGTCGCCCAAGCCGTTTATAACGGGCTGGCCAGCTTTCTGAAATCCGGCATCTCGAAATAGCCATCGTCATGGCCGACAGCAAGAAAACTCTCGCCGCCGTTCTTTTCGGCCTTCTCGTCGTTTTGGTCGTCATCTTTCTTGTCACGAGCGGCCGGGAGCGGATCCGCAAGACCGCGAACCCGGCGGCCTCGGCGGCGGCCTCGGCCCCCTCGGACGAGCGGCCGACGAAAAAGGCGACGCTCTTCTTCCCGCGCGATGACGACGGCCTTCTCGTCGCCGAAGACCGGGACATCCCGGCCGGCGCATCCGTCGACCGGGACGCGGTCATGGTCCTGACCGAATTGATCAAGGGCTCGAGCGGCAGCCTCGTTGCCGCCTTCCCCCCCGAGACGAAGGTGGACGACCTGTTCATCACCAAGGACGGCACGGCCTACGTCGATTTCAGCTCCGACCTCGCGGACAAGCATCCGTCGGGGACGGACGCGGAGACGTCGACGGTCTTTTCGGTCGTCAACACGCTGACGTTCAATTTCCGAAGCATAAAAAAAGTCTTCATCCTCATAGACGGCCGGGAGCGCGAAACGCTGGCCGGACATCTCAGTCTCGAGCGGGCGATCCTCCCCAATTATTCCCTCAATGTGAAACGCTGAATGCCGCGCGTCGTTATCGTCGGATTCCCCAATGCCGGAAAATCCACCCTGTTCAATCGTCTCGCGAGGACGAAAAAGGCGCTCGTCCATTCCCTTCCCGGGATGACGCGGTCCCGTGTCTCGGCGTTCCTCGAGGTCGCCGGCAAGCCGTTCGAGCTTGTGGACACGGGCGGCTTCCTCGACACGGCGGACGAGCCGCTTTCGCCGAAAGTCAAGGCTGCCGCGTGGGACGCGGCCCGGACGGCGGACGTGCTTCTCCTGGTCCTGGACGGGAAACGCGGCCTGATTCCGGCCGAAGAGGAGCTCTCCCGGGACCTCGTGAAGCTGGACAAGCCGCTGATCGTCGTCGTGAATAAGATCGACACGGAATCCGAGCGGCCCGCCTTCGCCGATTATTACCGGCTCGGCACCCGCCGACTTTTTGCTCTGTCAGCGGAGCACAAGATCGGGATCTCGGCCCTGGAGACCGCGATCGCCGAGGTGCTGCCCGAAACGTCCGGTCCGGCCGCCGGGGCGGCTCAAGTCCACGCCCTGAAGATCGCGATCATCGGCCGGGTCAACGTCGGGAAATCCTCGCTCGCCAACCGTCTCTGCGGTGAAGAGCGGTTTATCGTCGACGCGCTTCCCGGTACGACGCGGGATACGTCCGACGTCTTCCTTCGCCACGGCGAGAAAGCGTATGTCCTCGTCGACACCGCCGGGATCCGGAAACTCGGCCGCGTCGCGGACGTGCAGGAAAGCGCCGGGGTCATCAAGGCGCGGAAATCCATCCCGCGGGCCGACGTGCTGTGCCTCGTTCTCGACGCTCTTGAGTTCCCGACGCGTCAGGATGCGGCCGTGGCGACGCTGGCTTTCGAGTCCGGGAAGCCGCTCGTCATCGCCATCAACAAATGGGACATCGTCCGGGAAGATATGTTCCCCCTCCGCCAGGCGAGCGAGATCGTTTTCAGCCGGCTCGACTTCGTCAGCTATGCCCCTCTCGTCGCCGTATCCGCGCTGACCGGAAAGCGGGTGACGAAGATCCTGGACCTGGCCGAAGACGTCCATAGGGACGCCCAGAAGCGGGTCCCGACGCCGCAACTAAACAGGTTCCTGGAAGCGATCGGCACGGCGAACCCGCCCGTGTCCCCGACGGGACGGCGGTTCAAGGTCCGGTATATGACGCAGAAGGGGATCCTTCCGCCCACGTTCGTTCTCTTTACGAGCACCGGGACGTCGTTCGCGCCCGCTTACGAAAAGTTCTTCGTCCACAAGCTGCGCGAAACGTTCGGCTTCCGGGGATCGCCCATCAAGTTGATCCTGCGGTCCAAAAAGCGCTGACCCCCGCTTATCTTTTTCTGAGCGTAATGTCCCCGTCGGTGGTCCGGATGTCGAACGTCTTCCCTCCGCCGCCGATCGTGAGGGCATAGTATTTTCTTCCGGAGCGTTTCAACGGCGAAGCCGGATAGTCGCTGTCCAGCCGGCCGTCGCTTGTTTGGACCGTCACCTCGGCCGCAAATCCCGCCGGCAGGACCACTTCGATGTCTCCGTCGATCGTCCGTAATTCCCAGTCCGAAACCATAACGGACGCGGCGGACGGATGGACCGTGATGTCCCCGTCCACACTCCTGAGCGAAAGGCTCCGGAAATCGCCCGCGACGTCGATCGTCCCGTCCGTGGCGCTCGCCTTGAGGTCACCCGCGATCCGGTCAAGCCGGATATCGCCGTCCACGACCTTTAGGTCGAACTCGCCGCGCATGTCCTCGCCGACGATCGACCCGTCCACCAGGGACGCTTTGACAAGCGCGCCGGCCGGAACCGTGATTTCGGACGAAACTCTCACCCGATCGTAATCTCCCAGCCAGAAGAAGATCCCCCGGAACCGGGGATATTGGATCCGGACGACGAGCGTGTTTCCACGCTGGTCGACTTCGACCTTGGTGTCCCGGAGGAGGCGTTCGGCGCGTTTGACGTCGCGGGTCTTGGTCTCCTTCGTGATCTTGACCGATACCGTCGCGTCCGGGGAGGACGACAGGCGAAGGCGTCCGTCCACGTCGTGAAATTCCAGGACCATTGGCCGCGTCGCGTCCAGGCGATAGACCTTGTCGAACGTCTCCGAGGGGATTTGGGCCTGGAGCCCGAGGCTGAGGGCCGCTACCGAGAGAGCGGTTGTGATTATGCGGTTGAATCCTCTGTTCATGGGTGTTCTCCTCCGTCGCGAAACTTGCATTTCTATAAATAATGACGAAAGACGACGGCCGGAAGTTCCCTCGGGCCGGGCGTTCTTTCTTGACTTCTCGACCGCATTCTATTATAAATTACTTTTCTTCTGCTTGGTAAGGACGTGACATCCGAGGAGGTCATGATGTGGCATAAACGCACCCCTAACGCCTTGGTCTGGGCTCTTGCGACCGTGATCGTTTTCACCGCCGTCGGTTGCCAGAAATTGAAACTCAGCTTGCTCCAAGCCAACTACCATTTTTCCAAGGCCAACCAGCTGTTTAAAGACAATAAGTTCAGCAAGGCCATTGCCGAGTATGAGAAAACCTTGAAATACAACCCCACCCTGAAGGACGCCTATCAGTTCCTGGGCGAAAGCTATAAGAGCCTTTATATCCCGGGCCGCGACTCGGCCGAGAACAAGGAAAAAGCGGATAAAGCCTTGGCCGCCCTCCAAAAGGCTTACGAGCTCGACCCCAACAACAAAACGGTCATCTATTCCCTGGGAGACATGTACGACCGGTTGCGCGACGTCGTCAACGGGGAGAAGATGTACCTCAAGATCGTCGACCTCGAGCCGGGCAACATGAACAACTACTACATCGTGGCCGAGTTCTACAAACGCTTCGCGGGCGACAAGAACGACCTGAGGGAAAAAGCCAAGGACATGTATCTCCGGCGGATCGAGACCGACCCGGAAAACGTCCAAGGCTACGCGTACATGGCGGATTTTTACGACAAAATGCCCACCGCCGACCCCAAGCTGCTTTCCGCCAACATGGACAGCGCCCTCGAAATGCACAAGCGGCGCCTGCTTCTCGAGCCGAAAAGCGCGGAAGTTTATTACACGATCGGCGTCAACCGCTGCGAGAAGGCCCGCCGGCTCCCGGCCTATCTGGACCAGGCCGAGAGAGAAATCGTGGCCGCCGACGCGGAAAAGAACCTTCTCAAAGCCATCGAACTCGACCCGAACCTGGCCGAGTCCTATGCCTATATGAAGATCCTCTATATCAACGTCCAAGCCAAGCTGTACCCCGAGAAGGAAAGCCGGTATATGGAGCTGGCCAACCAATTCGGCAACAAATGGGACGACGCCCGGAAGCGGCAGCTCGACCGGATGAAGCTGGAAAAAGAGCTGAAGAAGACGATCTGACCGGAAACGGTTGACTTTAGGGCGGGACTTTAGTATCTTATTGCTCCGCTTAAACTTAGACTTTTTGCTAAGAAAAAGCTTAAACAATTCTTCGTTTTGAGGATTATGAGGATGAAGACTTTTGTCCCAAAAAAGGATGACATCACCAAGACGTGGTGGCTCGTCAACGCCGAAGGCCGGATCCTCGGGCGGCTGGCCACGGAGGTCGCGATTCTGCTCCGCGGCAAGAACAAGCCCCAATTCTCGAATTTTCTCGACACCGGCGATTTCGTCATCGTCGTCAACGCCGAGAAGGTGAGCGTCACGGGCAAGAAGCTCGAGAAGAAGGAATATTATTCCCATTCCCAGTATCCCGGCGGATTGAAGACCGAGGTCCTGAAGGACTTGCTCGCCCAGAAGCCCGAAGAGGTCATCAAGCGCGCGGTCTGGGGCATGATTCCCAAGAACAAGCTCGGCCGCGCCGTGTACAAGAAGCTCAAAGTTTACCGCGGCCCCGAGCATCCGCACCAGGCCCAGAATCCGAAGGAATACGCGTTTTAGGAGGCCCCTTGAGTCTGATCCAATATTACGGGACAGGAAAGCGGAAGACATCCATTGCCCGGGTGTTCCTCCGCACCGGCAAAGGCGAAATCACGCTGTTCGTGAATAAGAAGCTCCGTACCTTCGACGATTATTTCCATCTCGACACGCACCGACTGACGATCAAGCAGCCGCTGATGCTGACCGAGACCGAAAGCAAGTTCGACATGTTCCTGCGCATCGAAGGCGGCGGTGTGCGCGCCCAGTCCGAGGCCATCCGGCTCGGCATCTCCCGGGCCCTGCTCGAGTTCAACCGCGAGCTCAAGCCGGCGCTCAAGGCGGCCGGCCTGCTGACCCGGGACGCGCGCATCAAGGAACGGAAAAAGTACGGGCTGCTCGGCGCCCGTAAAGCCCCGCAGTATCATAAGCGGTAACGCGATCGGAGGATGCCCGTGGTCTCAGTCACGATGAAGGAACTTTTGGAAGCCGGCGTCCATTTCGGACACCAGACGAAGCGTTGGAACCCGAAGATGAAGGAATTCATCTACGGCCAGCGCAACGGTATTTATATCATCGACCTCCAGAAAACGATCCGGGTCTTCAAGGAGGCCCTGCAATTCATCCGGACCCACGCCGAGAACGGAGAGGAGATCTTGTTCGTCGGGACAAAAAAGCAGGCCCAGGACATCGTCAAAGACGCCGCGACGAAGTGCGAATCCACGTACGTCAACCAGCGTTGGCTCGGCGGCCTCCTGACGAACTTCCGGGTCATCCGCGGCAGCATCGACAAACTGACCGAGCTCGAGGAGATGCGCGAGGACGGCCGATGGGACCTTCTCTCCAAGAAAGAGCAGTCCAAGCAGGAAAAAGTCTACCGCAAGCTCTCGAAGAACCTGGGCGGGATCAAGACCCTGACCGGGATCCCGGGGGCGATGTTCGTCATCGACTCCTCCAAGGAGGACATCGCCATTTACGAAGCCCAGAAAATGGGCATTCCGATCATCGCCGTCGTCGACACGAACGGCGACCCGGAGAACATCACCTACCCGATCCCGGGCAACGACGACGCGGTCCGGGCGATCGAGCTCTTCACCAACAAAGTCGCCGAAGCGATCCTGGAAGGGAAGAAGAACCGGATCGAGAAAAGCGCGATCGAGGACAAGAAAGAGGAAACCGCCGAAGGCGAGGAAGACGTCGAAGGCGGCGGGACGGGCACGGCCTGAGCCGGGCCCCCTCGGGAACGAACCAAGGAGTTCATGATGAACATCACGGCAGAGATGGTCAAAGACCTGCGCGAGCGCACCGGCATCGGCATGATGGAATGCAAGAAAGCGCTCGAAGAGGCCGCCGGCGATGCCGAAAAAGCCATCGAGATCTTGCGCAAAAAGGGCTACGCCAGAGCCAAGGAAAAAGCCTCGCGGGCCGCGAACGAAGGCGTGGTCACGTCCTATATCCATACGAACAGCCGGATCGGCGTGCTCGTCGAAATCAACTGCGAGACCGATTTCGTCAGCGGCAACGAGGAGTTCCGCGAGCTGGCCAAGAACATCGCCATGCATATCGCCGCGGCGGCTCCGCTGTATATCGCCCCCGAGGACGTGCCGGCGGACATTTTGGACAAGGAAAAAGACATCATCCGCGAGCAGTTCAAGGATTCGAACAAGCCCGCGGAGATCATCGAAAAGATCGTTCAGGGCAAGCTATCCAAGTTCTACGAAGAAGTCTGCCTGCTCGAACAGCCGTACATCAAAGACGACAAGATCAAGATCAAGGACCTCGTCACCCAGTTCATCGCCAAGTTCAAGGAGAACACGAAAATCAGCCGGTTCGCCCGGTTCCAGATCGGGATGTGAGCCGACCATGGGCGCCCCCAAGCCGGCTTATCAACGGATCCTGCTGAAGCTATCGGGAGAATCCCTCCTCGGCAAACAAACCTACGGGATCGATTTCGCGACGACGTCGTCCATTGCCCAGGAAATCAAGGAAGTCCACGACCTGGGCGTCCAGATCGCGATCATGATCGGCGGGGGGAACATCTTCCGCGGCTCCCGCGGGACGGCCGAGGGACTGGACCGCGTCTCGGCCGACCAGATGGGCCTGCTCGCCACAGTCATCAACGGCATCGCCCTCCAGGACGCCCTCGAGAAACAGGGTGTGTTCACCCGCCACGCTTCGGCCCTCGAGATCCGGTCGGTCGCGGAACCGTTCATCCGGCGGCGCGCCGAACGGCATTTGGAGAAAGGCCGGGTCGTCATTTTCAGCGCGGGGCTGGGCAGCCCGTATTTCACGACAGACACGGCGGCCGCGCTTCGCGCCCTCGAGATCAAGGCCCAGGTCATTCTCAAGGCGACCAAAGTCGACGGCGTTTACACGGCCGATCCGTTGAAGGACAAAGCGGCGAAAAGGTTCGACACGATCCGGTACATGGAGGTCCTGAAGAGGGGACTCCAGGTCATGGACGCGACGGCCATCTCTCTTTGCAAGGACAACGCCCTTCCCATCATCGTCTTCAGCCTGCGCCGGCGGGGCAATATCAAGCGCGCCGTCCTGGGCGAGACGATCGGGACGAAAGTGTATTGATCACGGAGCGGACCATGGTCAAAGACCTCTTGAAGGACCTCGAAAAGAAATACAAGACGTCGCTCGAACACTTCCGCAAGAGCCTCAGCAAGCTCCGCACGGGCCGGGCCAACTTGACCATCTTCGAGGATATTCGGGTCGATTATTACGGCGTCGCGACCCCGGTCAACCAGATGGCCAAAATCGGTATCCCCGACCCCAGCCTGATCACAGTCCAACCCTACGACGCGTCCTTTCTCGAAGCGGTGGACAAGGCCGTCAAGGCCGCCGGCCTCGGGCTGAACCCGATCAACGACGGCAAGGTCCTCAAGATCCCGATCCCTCCGCTCGACGAGGAACGCCGCCGGGAGATCGTCAAGGTCGTCAAAAAGACTCTCGAGGACGAGAAGACCGCCCTCCGGAATATGCGGCGGGAGACCAAGGAATTCATCGAAGAGCTCGAAAAGGAGAAGGAGATTTCCGAGGATGACAAGTTCAAAGGCCTCGAGGAACTCCAGCGCCTAACCGAAGAATATACGAAGAAGACCGAAGAGGTCGCCTCGGCCAAAGAAAAAGAGATCATGCAGGTGTAGCTTGGCCGCCTGCCGCCGCCGATTCTGAAGACTCGTTTCATCGCCAACTTCGCTGAAATCGACTTCAGCCAGGCAACGGAGGGCAAGGGACATGCCGCCCGCAAAGAAATAGAAAAGGAGAGAAAAAAGACTATGAAAAAGACATTGATCGTTCTGATAGTTGCGGGATTTGTTTTTATGGCTATGGGCCTCGCCGCCCAGCAGTCGGACCAACCCGGCTGCAAGGACCACCCGCTGTTCCCCACGCGCATGCCGCAATATCGCCTCGCGGACTGCAAGGTCGAGGAGTTTGGAGTCTACGAATTCTCGTCGATAAAAGGCCCGAAGACTCCGGTCGAAGGCAAGTTCACTTTCCTCTCCTATACGTTCACCGGACCTGGGGCCAACGAACCGAGCGGTCTCGCCGTTGTCCGGAACTACGAGAACGCCATCCGGAAAGTGGGGGGTGTGATCCTCCAGAGCGATCCGCAGCGCTGGGTGAATGGGAAGATCGTCAAGGACGGCCAGGAAGTGTGGGCGCAGATCGATAAGGGGAACGGGAAGATCTGGCTGCGGATAGTCGAAAAGAAGGCTATGGAGCAATACATCACGGCGGACGCGGCGGCTTTCGGCAACGACATCCGGGCCACGGGCCACGCGGCGGTCTACGGCATCTATTTTGACACTGGAAAGTCCACCCTCAAACCCGAGTCGGCGCAGTCCGTCGGGGAGATCGCCAAGCTCTTGAAAGCCGACCCGAGCCTTAAGATCTACGTCGTGGGCCATACGGACAACGTGGGCGACGTGGACGGCAACATCAAACTCTCCCAGGACCGGGCCGAGGCCGTCCTCCAGGCGCTCG
>JBGOYP010000063.1:0-9513 GCA_041479785.1 Candidatus Aminicenantia bacterium
CATCCTCTTTTGCCGAGGTCGATCATCCACGCTCTAAATGTCGTAGACGGGATGATTTCCAAATCGCACAATCGCCTAAGAATAGCTTGAAGGCTGATTCCGAATTTCTTTTTCAAAGCAAAGAGCTCCATTAATTGCAGATTTGTGCGCCGTTCTCCGATTTCCTTGCGCAACGTCTCCGCAGGGAGAAGAAATGCTCCCGCAAAACGAAAAGCAGCAGCCTCCGCGTCAATTCCTGTTTTAGGCTTAAGAACGATATGGCCTAATTCATGCGCAAGATTCATGCGCTGTCGATCTCCGGAGATCGATTTTTTAGTCGTCACGGCCGCCGCTAGGACGTTTCCGGATTCGTTCTTGCCGACAGCCGAAATCCCATCGAATTCTTTCCCGGTCTCAAATTCCATGACATGGACGAGGCGATGCTCAAGGACACTCGTCAATACGGAGATTGCGTCGGTCCCCAGATTCCAATTGTCTCGCATTTTCATCGCTGCGGATTCGGCCTCATCGAGATTCTGAACAGCGGGAATTGTGTCCATCCATTCAAAAGAATCGTTAATGCCGAGTCTTTCCTGTAATCGACAACGTTCTTCCAGGATTTTCCCGACAAGAGCCTCGATTTTTTGCTGCTCTTTTTTTCCCAGTTTAGAGCGGCTCCTGTAGCCTGCAAATTCGATCAAGACCGAAGGAGGCGACCACAAATGTATGGTTTTCACTCCCAAAACATCGGCTATTCTTCTGGCGACGGTTGGACTCGGATTAGACAAGCCATTTTCATATTTCGACAAAGCTTGTTTGGTCACCAACCGCCCCATTTCCTGGGCTAAGTCATCGAGAGACAAGCCTCTAGCAAGGCGCATTTGCTTGATTCGATTCACGGTGGTCCTCCTTCGATAGTTGACATTATCACATTAATTGTTCTATAATGTCAACTGAAAGGATAAAATATTATGGCAACAAATCCTCCTAAAGGCGACAATCATAGGCACGGGGCGGTACGAGACCGTAGTCAAACCTACAACCCCCACTCTGACCGATGGGTGAAACGAGATAGCGGAACGGGCAAGTTCATAAATCAGAAATCAGACGAGAGCCCATTCAAGGGCGTCCGTAAAGAGAAATGATCAAGCGTTGAATTATTATTATAAAAATAAACTCGCCCATAAAATCTTAGACAGGTAGAACAGATTCATCTATCTTGTAATCTCGGAAAAATCCGGCACTCGCCGTATGAAGGAATGACCAAAGCCCATACGTCCAAATGACGGCGGCAGTAATCCTCGACCTCATCCGTCGTCATGACTATGAAAGCCGTGGAGAGAGCGTCGGCGACGGCCGCCGACGGGTGCATCGCCCAGACCGCGAGATGGCCGCTCGCAGGTTTGCCGGTCCGAGGGTCGAAGATGTGCTGACCCTTGACTTCGGTTCCCGAGCCGCTGAGCGCCCTGTCCGACAGGAGCATTTCGCTTGGCGCTCCCGGCCATCCTCCGCCGACGCCGACCGGCCAGCCTCGGTCGGACGGTCCCGGGCCGGTCCCCAGCGCCGTGCTTGTCCCGCCGTGAATGAGCGCGTTCCCCAAGCCCCAATCTTTCAGGACCTCGAGAGCCCGGTCCAGGGCGTAGCCTTTTCCAACCCCTCCGAGGTCGAGGTCCAAGGGATGAACTCCGTAAATTTCGGTTACGCCGGCACGAAGCTCGTATCCGGCCGTCGTTTGATGAAGTTCGAATGGCGATGAAGATGCGAATGGATTCAGACCTCTAAATTCGGACATCCGACCCATGGCCCGGACATTGACGTCGAACGCGCCCGCTGTTTCGGCCCGGACGTGTTCGGAGATCTCGAGGCATTCGAATGCCTCAAAGCCGATCGTCAGGGAATCCCCGGGGCGAAGCCTGTTGATTTGGCCGATTTCGCTGGCCGGATCGAAGCGGCTGAAGAGGCGCTCAATCCGGTCGACCTCCTTAAAGACCGCCGCGGCCGCCTGCCCGGCGTAGTCTTGCTCTTCTCCCGCGGTCACGACCTCGAAGAACGTGCCCATAGCCTGATGGGCGAAGCGGTGCACCGAGCGCGCTGAGGACGTCATGACCGACGGTTTGGGATGAACGTCATATCGGTGAAGACGAGGACCGTCAACAGAATGCCCAGGGCTCCATACCGGTGGATAGAGACGAAAACCCGTTGGGCGTCGTAGTGGAAGAACGGCAGCATCGAGCCGAGCGCCGTCGTCACCTGAACGAGCCCGAATAAAGCAAACGCCCAAAAGAGTGTTTTGAGGAGGCCCGCATTTGTGATCTTAGGGAAGGCGGGCTTGACGATTTGTTCGCGGGCCGGCATTTCGAAGGAGTCGATCTTAAAGTCACGCCCGCGCCAGAAAAGGAGAGTGGAGAGGGTAAGGGCAAAGAGCCCTCCGGAGGCGACATGTCCTAGGAGGGGAAAGCCGAATAGCCCTCGCCGGATGAAGAAGGCGAAAAAAAATCCGCTGGCGAGTAAATAGAAAAGACTCGCCCCGAGCGCGACGAAAATTCCGGCCGTCCACCCCGGATATCTGGGTCGCGCCCAGCCTTTAATGCCGTCGATGGTTTTTCCCCAGTTCGATTTGGCAAATAGGTTTTTTAAACCGGGCCGCGCCCAGATGAAATATTCCGAAAATGAAAACGGCCTCTCGTTTTTTCCGCCGGCCTTCCGGGAAGCGCAATATCGTAGCCCGGAACGCCAGGCCACGATTCCGCCGGCGCCGGCCAGGGTCAAAATGATGAACACCAGCATGGCGGGTTATCTCCCCGGTCCGGTCAGTCCGGCGAATCGCCCAAGAAAGGTTAAGAAGATGATCAGGAGGAGAGAACCGATGAGCACGGCGCAGATTCCCAGCACGACCTTCAAGACCGGACGCACCGTGAACGAGAGGCCCAAGAGCCGCTGGTAGACCCGGGTCACGCCCATGAACGACGCGGCCGACCGGACTGCGGCGTTCTCCGTCACAAGCGGGCCTGTCGCCCGAATCCTGGCGAAGAAAAAGTCCGAGTTGAAGCGGTGGCAATCCGTGCAGCCGCCCACGCCGAGCGCTTGCCGGGCGGGACGGACCTCATGGGCGAACGGCCAGGCCACCGGCGCCGCGGCATCGTCTGCATTCGCTTCGAGCGTTCCTTTCGCGCCGAGGCGGAAGGTCTTTCCGGAGGCGATATAGACATGGTCCTTCTCGCCTAAGGACTTGAGGACGAGGCCGACCTGCTCTTCGGTCAGCGTCCGCTCCGTGCCCGTCAAAGCGGCGATCGTCCGGAGCTCGAAGTCGGCCACCAACGGGATGAGGCGGCCGTCTTTGAGCCAAAAAAACACAGGCGATGGAGCGGCCGGCTCTTTTCTTTCCGATCTATCGAGGGCGCCGTCGACGACCCGATAGAGGTAATTTCTATAAAGAACTACCGGCGAGCCGGGCGCCTGTTCTGCGCCGGCCAGGGCTTCGAGAACCTTCTGTATTTTCGCCTCGGAGTCGGCGGCTTGTTCCGCGTTAGCGGGGTCAAACTCGGGGATGAGAGGAGAGACCTTGCCGTCTTTTTCGACCGCCAAGGACAGCGCGTCGTCCGCCGCCGGCGACTTCTCGGCGTTCAATCCGCCATCTACATTCAAGGAATAGACCCGGCCGTCCGTAACCAGCAACGGCGTCCCATCCAGGTCGGGGACGTTCATGAGGGCCGCGAGAACGCGCGTGACCGCCTTTTCCGGAAACAGAATGTCGCCGGCGGCGGCCTGGACCTGTTCGGGCTTAAGCGGCGTGAGTTTTTTTCCGCGCAATTCGGCCCAAAATGCGGGCCAAAACAGCCGTTGCGGCGTCAGCTTTCCGTTCGTGTCGCGAAGATAGACGGGTTCCTGGATCGCGGGTAACGCGGTCGCCCAGTCGGCGATCCCGAAAATGCCGAGGCGGTTGGCTCGCGACGTCCGAACCGTGGCCGGTTCCTTCTCCGGACGCGGTCCTGAATGGCAAACGGTACAGGCCAGCCGTTCGATATGGACCTGCGGGATTCCTCGATGGCGGGGCGTCGGCGCGCCCAGCCGTCCTGGAAGGATTTTTTCTCCCCGGCTCGTTTCGGCGCCGAGATGGCAGGCCCGGCAGGTTAATTCTTCCGACGGCAACGCCGGATTATCCGAAGCTTCTCCTTCGTAGCCGCGGATCATGTTGTGCGAGACGTCGTTGCGGTGGCAGGAAACGCAGGCGATTCCGGCAGCCGTGTGGACATCCGCCTCAAAGTCGAATTTTCTCGTGCCGACCGGGACCGCGGCATGGCAGGCCAGGCAACGGCCATCCACGGGTTTGTAGGCAAGATCGAGAAAGGCGCGGTGTTTGCCGTCGAAGAGCGTTTTATCGTATTTAACATAAGGCGCGACGGCCCATTCCGAGTCATCGGGGTTGGGGCCGTCGAAGAGATCCCATGTGGGAGCGAGGCGCGACGCCATGCCTCCGACCTCGCCCAATCCTGCAGCCGCCGTCGCCGCCCAGCGGAAATTCTGACGCATCAGCTGCTTGGCCCATTCGCTGGGATCCTGCCGCGGCGAAGCGTTGTGGCAGCCCAGACAGTTGATTTCGATCTTTCCCGAGACGCTCCAGCGCGATTCCGGGGTCATGTCCTTGTCCTCGGGCTCGGCCGGACCGCCGCCCGCCATATGCCGTCCGAAGAGAAGCGTCATATCCCAGGCCGAAAGACCTAACTGTTGCGGATTCCAGGCGCCTTTCCAAGCCCGATAGGAGAGAGGCAGAAGAGTCCCCGTCCGTTCGTCCACCCAAACCCACGGCTCGGCCGGACGGCCGGGCCCGGGATTCAGGGCCGTATCGAAGTGGAGGCCTTGGCTGATGACGCCGTAATCGTGGCACGGCGCGCAAGAATATTTCGCGGAAAACGGGAGGGGGTTCGGTCCGGATGGGACGATGGGCTGGTTGAACTCGTCTTTGAGGGGAATGAGGTGGACGGGCGATGTCCGGCTCCCGGCCCACGGCGGCAGGGGCCCCGGGTCTTGCCCGGGGATCATATCCCGCCGCACTCGCCCGTCATCATTAACCGCGGGCGAGTGGTGAGCCTTTGGCTCGACCCTTGGTTTTTGGGGATTGAAAGCTTGGGCGCCGGATGGCGCAAGGGTAATGAGGCCAAAAATCAGGGCGAATAAGATAGTGCCATGGCGAGGTCTCTTGGCCGTGGCCATCTTAGCGAAGGACGTCATGCTTTGAATATTCCGGAAGAAAATCGCATAAGGCTGCGCGTGTTTACGGCTTCGTTCACTTTCAAAACCGCGACGGCGCTTTCATAGGCGAGCGCGGCCGGGCAGCTCAGCAATGTTCCGCCGCGGACGGCGCTGAAGAAATTTTCGAGGTGCGGCTGGTGGGCGGGCTTGGCGAGGTCCACGGGAAGGGGCCAGCGGCCCGCCTCGGCCGTCACGCGGACGTCCACGAAGATATTGCGGGTATCGACTTTCTGGATAACCGGCGCCTCGGACAGGAGAAGGCCGGCCTTGACGAGCGAATCCCATTCGGGAGCGTGGGCTTCGCGCATCGCCCAGTTGCCGCGTTGCGTGACCTCGCTGACCTGGAGCGCGCCGTCATCGCCCATGAAGACTTCGTAGAAGCCGCCGTATTTCGTCGTCGTCTGCACCTGGTAAAGCGCCCGGGCCGTCCCCTCGGGCGTCTGGAATTCGTAGACGGCGATAACGTTATCGAACCATTCGCGGTTTTTGTAGAAGTCAGCTCCGCCGCTCGCGAAGACCGTACTCGGGTTCGTCCCGAAAACCCAGGAGAAGAGGTCGATTTGGTGCGAGCCGAGGTCGACGATCGGACCGCCGCCGTATTTTTTGAACCAGCGCCAGTTGCGGAACTCCTCCATGGAGGCGTAGCCATAGGCCTGAAGCTTCTCCGGGGCGATCGGATACGTCTTCGGCCAGCCCAGCATGTCGGCCTTGGACCGGTTCCATTGGGCGTAGGCCAGGTTCACCCGGCCGAGGATCTTTTTTTCACGGATGAGGCGGTCAACGGCGTGAATATAGCGCGGGTTCGACCGGCGTTGATGCCCGACCTGACAGAGCCGCCCCGTCCGCCGTGCGGTTTCGACGATCGACCGCGCTTTCTCGAGCGAATTCGACATTTCCTTTTCGCAGTAGACGTGGAGCCCGGCCTCCATGGCGGCGTTGGCGTGCTCGGCGTGCATCCAGTCCGGCGTGGCGACGATCGCGGCGGCGAGGTTTTTCTCTTTGGCCAGGAGGTCGCGATAGTCCTCGTAGACGTTCGGGTCCTGGCCGTACTTTCGGAGATAGCCCCGGGCATATTGCTGGCTGTAAGACCAGATGTCGCAGACCGCGACGATGCGGATTCCGGGAATTCGCAGACAGGATTCGAGGAGGACGCGGCCCTGCTCGCCGGCCCCGATGAGGGCCACGCGTAGGTCGTCCGGCCGGGCCGCGGCCGGTTTCCCCCCCGGGGTCTGGGCCGTCTGGCCGAGAGCGCCGCCGGCCAAGGCCGCGCCCAGCCCCGCCGTCGCCGACGATTTCAAGAAGTCGCGACGGGATAGATAGCGTTTACGACTATTCTTTTTTTCCGAATCTTTGCTCACCATTCTGCTCCCAAAAAGAAATGCCAAGATACGCACAAGAAATGCGGACGGCACGGATGCGCCCTGACGTCTGAAGCGCCTAAGTGGTGGGTGGGAGGGTCTTGCGCGAGGACGTTAGGGCGTGTCCGTGCCAAGCCCCGCCAAAAATATTTCCGTAATGGCATTTCTTTTACTTCTTCATGTCCTTGTCGAACGCTACCGCCGAGGGCGAGAAATTGATCGAGCGGACGAACGCGAGCGCCTCCGGCGCGCCGAACTCGCGGTCCATCTCGTTGTCCTCCCATTCGACCGAAAGCGGGCCGGTATAACCGATCGCGTTGAGCTCCCGGATGATCTCCTCGAAATTCACGTCGCCGTGGCCGGGGGAACGGAAATTCCAGCCGCGCCGCGGGTCTCCGAACGGCAGGTGCGAGCCCAGGATGCCGGCCTTGCCGTCGAGCGTCACGGCCGCGTCCTTCATGTGGACATGATAGATCCGGTCGGCGAACTCGCGGAGGAAGAGATGCGGCTCCAGGCCCTGCCAGACGAGATGGCTCGGGTCGAAGTTGAAGCCGAGCGCGGGGCGGCGTTCGAATTTTTTGAGAATGCGGTCCGCCGTGTAGAGGTCAAATGCGATTTCGGTCGGATGGACCTCGAGGCCGAATTTGACGCCGCAACGGTCGAATTCGTTCAGGATGGGCGTCCAGAGCTTATGGATTTTAGAGAAGCCCTCGTCGACCATCTCTTCCGTCGTCGGCGGGAAGGAGTAGAGGTATTTCCATATGGGCGAGCCCATGAAGCCGTTGACGACAGTACACCCCATCGTTTTGGCCGCTCGGGCCGTTTGGGTCATTTCCTCGATGGCCCAGGCCCGGAGCTTTGCCGGCCGCCCTTTCACGTCGGACGGCGCGAACGCGTCGAGCCGCTTGTCGTAATCGTCTCCGACGCACTGGCCCGCGAGGTGCGCGCCGAGCGCCCAGCATTTGAGGTTGAATTTCTTAAGGATCAACTGCTTCTTTCGAACGTAAGCGGGGTTGGTCGCCGCCTTGCGGACGTCCATGTGGTCGCCCCAGCAGGCGATCTCCAGGCCGTCGTAGCCCCAGGCGCTCGCCTTCCGGCAGATCTCCTCGAACGGCAGGTCGGCCCATTGTCCCGTGAACAGCGTGATCGGTTTGGCCATCGGTTTCATCCTCCGAAATTGACCCACGTCGCGCCTGTGCGCGAGCTCTCGACGCATTTCTCGATGTATTTCACGCCGCGGATCCCGTCGGCGATATTCGGGAAATCGAGGTCGTCCGTGGACAGCGGTTTGCCCGCGATTTTCTTATGGAGCGCAGTCAGGAAGATCGTGTATAGGTTGGCGAACGCTTCGAAATAGCCTTCGGGATGACCGGAGGGGATGCGCGAGAGCGATTGCGCAAGGGGGGCGAATTTGTCGCGGCCGCGCGAGAGGCGGGCTGTCGGTTTGTCGATATATCCGACCTTGCAGTAGTTGCATTCCTCCTGAGCCCATTCGAGCGAAGCTTTTGTACCGAAGATTCGGACCCGAAAGCCGTTGTCCTGGCCGACGGCGACCTGCGAGCTCCAGAAGAGTCCTTTGGCGCCGCTCCAGTAATTGACCATGACCGAGGCGTTGTCGTCGAGCAGCCGGTCTTCGCCGAAAATATCGAGCCGGGCGCAGAGCGATTCCATCTCGAGCCCGGTCAAATAGGAAACCATGTTCTCGATATGGCTGCCTATGTCGCCGACGCAATTGGAGAGCCCGGCCCGGTTCGGGTCGGTTCGCCAAGCAGCCTGCTTCTGTCCTGTTTTTTCGAGGGGCGTCGCCAACCAGTCCTGGGGGTATTCCGCGGCGATGAACCGGATGTCGCCCAACTCTCCGTCTGCGATCATGTCCCGCATGTGATAAACGATGGGATAACCGCGATAGGCGTAGGTGACCATGAACAGCAGGCCTGTTTTAGAGACGAGCCGGCCGAGGTCCTCGGCGTCCCGCGAATTGGTCGTGAGCGGCTTATCGCAGACGACATGGAAGCCGTGCTCGAGGGCCAGACGGACGACCGGGAAATGGGTGTCGTTGGGCGTGACGACCAGGAGGAAGTCGATTTTGTCCGGCCGTTTCGCCTCGGCCTTGATCATCTCTTCGAAATTCCTGTAAAGCCGGTCCTTGGGAACGCTCCAGAATTCGCCCGTTTCGAGCGTATTGGCGAAGGTTTGGGAAAAACAGCCCGCGATAAGCTCCGCTTTGCCGTCCATGGCGATGGCCTTGCGGTGGACGTCGCCGATGAAGGCCCCCTTACCGCCGCCGACCATTCCGTACCGGAGCTTCGTGACTTTGGTCAGCTTGGCTTGGCCCTCGATCATGCTCGACCTCCTCCGGGACGTCGTTCCGACGAATTCCCCGCGGCCGTCCTGCGTCCCATATACCATAACCTCTCCGGGGAGACAAGACCATGAACTCGTCCACTGAATTAGTGACGGCTTAGATAATTTCGGCGACAGATATATCATTCCCCAAATTCATATCCCGAATTTCGGGAATGCGTTGACTGTCACCGAAATATATTTGGTTCTGCTATTTCTTGACAGCCGGAGGCTTCTCTTTGGCTATGGCATCCTTGATTTGCCTGACCAGGTCTTCATACTGTTGCGTCGGAAAACCCTGGTACTTCGCGGCGGCGGCCTTGACGAGCTCGACCGCTCTCTCCGCGGCCTTCAAGGCCTCGTCGTATTTCTTCAGTTTGAACAGGATATTCGCGAACAGGTAATTGTTATAGTAATCGGACGTGAGCGCGACGGCTTTCCGGGCGGCTTCCTGGGCGCTGTCAAGGTTGGCGCTCTGCCGGTTCCAAAAAGAAGCATAACTCGCGAGTGCGACCTGATCGCCTCCGTTGTTCTTGACGAATTCCGGGCCATAGACGGCCAAAGCCTTGTCTGCTTTTTTTAG
>JBGOYP010000064.1:0-9481 GCA_041479785.1 Candidatus Aminicenantia bacterium
GTCTGGGCCGGGATCCGGTCGCGGCCGCGGCTCAGGTCCACGGGGGCGCGGAAGCTGCCGTGGTCCTGCATCGAGCCGTAGACCTTGAACGGCGTCCCCATATCATAGGCGACGTTGAAGAACTGGCAGACCGGGAGCGTGTCGCGGAACGCCCGCCATGTTTTTCCTTTATCGTACGACACGGCCAGCCCCTGGTCGAACCCATTGACGAGATAATTCGAATTGTCGGGGTCGATCCAGAGGGCGTGATGGTCGCTCCCCCGCGAGCGCAGGAACTGGAACGTCTTCCCGCCATCCCGCGATACGTTCAGGCTGAGCCCCATCGTATAGACCGTGTTCTCGTCATTCGGGTCGACTCGGATTTGACCGAAAACCCAACCGTACGTCCCGGAATGGTTTTCCATGAAGCTTTTCATGGCCGGGGTTGTGGGGCAGACCAGCGTCCAGGTCGCGGCCTTGTCGTCCGAGCGATAGACCGTCGCGCCCTTGATGATCCCCGACGACGGCAGGCCGTAGGTGTCGGCAAGCTCTCTCTCATTGGGGTCGCGGGCCTTCTCATAATTATCAACGTACGCATAAAGGACGTTCGGATTCGTCAGGCAAACGTCGAGGCCGATCCGGCCGCGGAACCGGCCCTCGGGCAGGCCGGTGTCGGCCGGCGTCCACGTCCGGCCCGCGTCCGTGCTTTTGTAGATGCCGCTTTCTTTATAGCCCGGGTCGTTGCGCGGGTCGTTCCATCTTTTTCGCATCCGCTGCCACATCGCGGCGTAAAGCGTGGCGTTGTCCTTCGGGTCCATGACCAGGTCGATGGCGCCCGTCTCGTCGTTGACGTAGAGGACCTTGTCCCAGGTCTTTCCGCCGTCCACTGTCTTGAACACGCCCCGCTCCGGGTTCGGCGTCCATTCGTGGCCGGACGCGGCCACGTAGACGACGTTCGGATTCGCGGAATGGACGACGATCCGGGCGATCGTGTTCGTGCCGGTCAATCCCATCGGCTGCCAGGTCTTCCCCCCGTCCGTCGATTTATAGACGCCCGCGCCGGACTGGGAGCTGCGGAAGATGTTGGCCTCGCCCGTCCCGACCCAGACGGTCTGCGGGTCACCGGGGACGAGAGCGATATCTCCGATCGCCGTGGACGGACCCTGCTCGAACACGGGCTCCCACGTCGTTCCTTCATTCTCGGTCTTCCAGACGCCGCCCGAAGCCGTGGCCACGAACATCGTATAGTTCTTGCCCTTCGGGGCGACGACGGCGATATCCGTGCAACGGCCGCTGACGTTTACCGGACCCAGGAACTGCCATTTCAGGTCCTTGACCTTGGACGTTTTTTTCATCTCAAGATGCTGGTCGTACCATTGCAGGCGCTGTTCGGGCGGAGTGTTCATGATCCGCTGGGGCTTTTTCGCCTGCTGCGGAAAGATGAGAAGAGACAGGGCCGTCGTGCCCAGGACGACGGCGGCGGCACGCGAGCCAAGCGTCTTGCGAAGGATTGTCATGGGGTCTCACTCCTCGTCTAGGATGCGTTCATCTTATGTCCGGCCCGTTTTTTTTTCAAGACGGGAACCGGGCCTTCGCTTCCGGTGTCTTTATGCTATAATCGACGCCGTCATGAACGTGCCGAATACGCTGACGACGCTCCGGATCGCCCTCATTCCCTTTTTAATTTACGCGCTGCTCGCGGCGTTTCGCGGGCACGAGTTCGTAGCTCTGGGCATTTTTCTCCTGGCCTCCTTCACCGACACGGTGGACGGGTTCTGGGCCCGGCGGACGAATAAGATCACCGCCCTCGGCCAGCTCCTCGACCCCATCGCCGACAAGCTTCTCATGGTCTCGGCGTTCATCTGTCTCGTCGCCGAACAGCATGTCGCCGCTTGGATGGCGGTCGTGATCATCGGACGCGAAATCGCGGTGACCGGGTTCCGGGCCCTCGCCGCCTCGAAGGGCGTGATCATCCCCGCATCCTGGCCGGGAAAGCTTAAGATGGGATTGGAAACGGCGACGATCGCGGTCTTGATCCTGGGTCCGCCGATCGCAGGAAAGTTTTATCTGGTCGGCCGCATCGGCCTCTGGCTGACGATGGCCCTCGCCGTTTTTTCGGCGGCCGAATACTTCCGGAAATACGGTCCGGCTCTTCTCAAAGAACCCTCCGGCGGATGACGCCGCCCTCGCGGCTAAACGGCCGCCTTGGCCTTCTCGAGCGAATCCGCGTCTTCGACGTTCCAGCATGTGAACGGACGCGGCCAGCCCTTTCCGATCCGCTTTAACAGCCCCGTCAGGACCTTTCCCGGCCCGAACTCGACGAACGTCTCGACGGCGTCCCCGCCCAGAAGCTCCATGGACTTGCTCCAGAGGACGGGCCGGCTGACCTGACGTTTCAGGGCGTCGCGGGCTTCGGCCCCCGTCCGGATGATGCGGGCGTCGACGTTGGTCACGACCGGAAATTTCAAATCCCGGAATTCGGTTCGGTCAAGCTCCGCGGCGAGCCTCTCCTCCGCCGGGACCATGAGAGAGGAATGAAAGGGTGCGCTCACGGGCAGCATGACCGCCCGCGGCGGTTGGGCGATCCGGAGGGCCTCTTCGACGGCGCCCTTGTGGCCGGCAATGACGATCTGGTCGGGGCTGTTCCAGTTGGCGATCTGGACAATGCCGCTCTTGACAAGGGCCAGGGCGGCGCTCATCTGCTCGTAGCTCGCGCCGAGGACGGCGGCCATAGCGCCGACGCCTGCGGGAACAGCCTCCTGCATGTAACGACCCCGCTTGTGGACAAGCCGGAGTGCGTCCTCGAACCGGAGCGCTCCGGCGGCGACGAGGGCCGAATATTCGCCCAGGCTGTGCCCGGCCGCGATCGAAGGCTCGCGTTCGAAGAGCGCATACGCGATATAACTCACCGTCAACAGCGCCGGCTGCGTGTTCTGCGTCAGCCTAAGCTCGTCCTCGGGCCCGGTGAAGCAAAGCGACGATAGGCTGAAGCCTAGGGTCACATCGGCCCGAACGAAGATCGCGCGGGCGGCTTCGGACCGGTCGTAAAAACTTTTTCCCATCCCCAAGGCCTGGGACCCCTGTCCTGGAAATAAAAACGCTGTTTTGCCCACGATTCTGCCTTTTATTTATTTTATACAGTCCGTCCGGACCTCGATCTCGGCCTGCCCGCGGAGGCTCTTGATCCACAAGGCGACCCGAGCGGAAATTTTTGAGGCTTTGATCGTTTCCTCGATCGTCGGCAGGGCGTCGATCAAGGGCTTGGGCTCGAGGCCGAGCTTTTTCCGCTCCGGCACATATGTCTCCGCATAATAGCGCTCGATCTCCAGGAGCGAAACGCCGGCGCTGCGCCCGAACCGTTCGGAGACGATCGCCTCGCTGAGGAGTTTCTCTTCCACGAGAGGAAGAAGGTCGGCCGGGGTGAAGCCGAATTCTTCCAGCCGCCGCTTAGCGGAATCGGGGCCGAGCGCCGCGAGAAATCCGGCCAGCGCCTGCTCGGTTTTAGCCGGGTCGAGGGCCACGTTTTCGCGAGCCAGGACGATCACGGCCGTCTGGTCGATGAGCTTTTCGAGAACCGCGCGCCGGCGCTCCGCGGCGTCGCGCGCCGCGACCGGGCCGAACAGCCCAAACGCGTCGGCGACCCGGACATCCATGAGCGTGATCACCTGATTGTCAACGACCGCGGCGATACAGTTCACCGTTTCCTGCAGGCCGGACCACTCCTCCGTCCGGGCGACTCCGGAACAGACACCCAGAACGAGGACGGCGGTGAACGCCGCGGCAAGACGAACGTTGAGGTTAGAATACATTGCCGATCGTAATGAAAATAATCGGTTGTTTCCGGCCTTCCGGCGGGTGCAGGTTCCAGCCAAGGTCGAACCGGACCGGACCCAGCGGCGTGCGGTATCGGACCCCCACGCCGAACGCATCCTGAAGATTGCCCAAATCGAAATCTTTTCTCTCCTTGAACACGTTTCCCTTATCGAAGAAGACGGCCCCGGATAGGTCGGGCATGGTCGGAAAGAGCGGGAGGTCGAGCTCGACGTTCAGCAACAACAGCGCCTTTCCGCCGACGGGCATCAGCGAGTTCGGGTCTTCCGGACCGAGCCGGTCGAACGGCTGGCCGCGGAACGTATTGCTTCCGCCGGCGAAAAAGCGTTCGTGGATGGGGATCTGGCCGTAGCTCAGCCCGCCTCGTGCGGTGACGCTGAACATCATGCTCCTCGTGATGGGGAGATAGCGCTGGTATTTGAAAAAGGCTTTGATGAAATTCGACTCGGCCTTGAGAAGCGGATATGCCCATTCGACGACGGCGCTGAAAAAATCTCCCCTGGTCGGGTTGAACGAATCGTCGCGGTTGTCCCGGATCACGCTCTCCGAGACCGAGGTCGCCGAATACGGATAATGCTGACGGTCGACCTTCGACTCCGCGACGTCGAGGAAATAGAGCGTCGTGCTCGCCCAGCGGAACGTCGTAAAGGAACTCCAATCTCGGCCGAAGGGCTTGATCGCGGTAAAACTCACGCCCCGCTGGTCGAAGCCATAGCTCGCGAGTTCTTCGCGCTCGATCCAGGCGTTGATCGACGTCTGGAGGGGCAGGCCGAAAAGATACCGGTCCTCCCATCCGGCGACGACGCGCGTTTCTTGCAGGCTGAATTGAGTGACGAAGCTCAGCTGGGACGCCCGGCCGAGGATATTTCCTAGGATGAGCTCCGCCGTTCCCCGTGGCCGGAGGTCGTTGGTCGAAAGCTGGAAGCTCTGGGGTTCGGTTTTCGTTTCGAGACCGGCGCCCAGGCTGATGAAATTGCGCTCGCCCTCGCGCAGGTTGAGAACGAGATTTTCGGCCTCCGGCGAAACGGCAATTTCCTCGAGCCGCACTTCGGCAAAGACCCCGAGTTTTTCCAGGCTCCGTTTCGTCTCCTGGATCCGGTCGGCGTAAGCCCAATCCCCTTCCCGGATTTTGAGCTCGCGGTCAATCGTGGCCCGGCGCGTGACGCGGTTCCCCGTGACGACGATCCGGTCGATCTTCACCCGGCGGCCCTCTTTGATGTCGAACGCGACGTCGAAGACATTCGGCCGGCTTCCGGAGACGGAGGCCGTGACCGTCGTACCCCGCACGCCTTGATTGAGATAGAACGTTTCGAGACGGCCGATATCTTTCTGAACGTCGGGCTGAAAAAAAGGCCCGTTTTCGCGGACCTGGACCTGGTTTCGGACCTGGGCGGAGTCAAACAGAGCCGCGCCCCGGACCGTGACCCTCCCGCTCGTCCGCTGGGGGCCTTCCTCGACCTTGTAGATCGCCCGCATCTCGGCACCCACTTTGCGGAAATTCAGGTCGACAAGCGTCCGGTCGAAGCCTTTCGTCTCATACAAACGCCGGATCCGGGAGGGCATCTCGAAAAGCTTCTCTCCTTCGATCCCGCCCAGGAGGGCAAGGCTGACGCCAAGGCCAAGTTCTTTCTTGACCTCTACGGGCGTGAAGAAGTGGAGCCCTTCGAACTCCACGTCGTTGATGGTATATCGGCGTCCTTGGTTCACGTCGTAGACGATCCGGAGTTCAGCGCCGTCTTTCTCAACCTTGGAGTTGACGCTGGCGAAGATATAACCCTGGTTGCGAAGATAAGAAATGACCTTGGATTCGGACTGGAGGAGCCCCCATTCCTCGAACACCCGCTCTTCCCAGATGGGCCGGACCAGGCTCTCGGGCACGTCCGCTCCGCGGATCAGGATTTGGATCCGTTCGTTCGGAACGACCTTGAGCGTGAGCCCGACCGTCCCGGACGCCTCGTCGACGGCCGGCGGGTCGGCCGTGACCTCGGCCCGCGGAAAGCCAAGGACACCGAAGAAGTCTTTGACGCGGACGATGTCCGCATCCAGGACGGACGGAATGAAAGGCCTCCCCTCGCGGCTCTCGATCGTCTTGGCCAGCGCCGGTTTCAGGAGCGAGGCATCCCCTTGAACCGCGATCGTTTTGATCGACAGTCGCCGACCGGCTTCGATTTCGAACATCACGTCGAAATACGGTTGAACCGGGTCCTTTGTCGAGCGGGCGACCACCGACGCGTTGAGATAACCGGCCCCGCGTAAAACGCCCTTGATCTCGTCCGCGGCACGGGTCATCCGCTCGTCGGAATACGCTCCGTCCGGGCGCAGCGAATAGAGGCCTTCCCGGAGTTTGGAGCGGCCGACGGCCCGGCTTCCGGAAAAAGAAATCGACCGGGTGAGGAGCTTGCGGGTCAGGACGAAGGTCAACCGGATGCTCGTCTCCCCGTCTTTGAGAACGCGGATGTCGGAGAACAGCCCCGTCTGGAAGATCTGTTTGAGCGCCTCGTCGATCGTCTTTTCAGAATACGGGTCGCCGACGGCGATGGGGACGAGACTCTCGATTTCGGAGCCGGCCGGCGCCCCGTCCGCGCGGACGAGGACGGCGACGATCGTGCCCGGCGCGGGCGGCCGGTCCGCCGCGGCGAAGACCCGTCCTCCGGCGGCGAGGACCTGTCCTCCCGCGGCGAGGGCGAGCGCCAGAAGGACCGTCTTAGAACCGCTTCCGGATTTTCGCATCAAAACTGATCCGTCCCCGTTCATCGCGCATTCCGACAAGAGAAAAGCTCTCGCTGAATTGCCAATCGAGCCGGATGATTTCTTCCCGCTGGCTCGTCAGGTTCGTCGAATAGAGGAGAATGATATTGCGCGAAATCTTCTTTCCGACCGTCAAACGCGCCGTCATTTCGGTCGAGGCGCCGAGTACGAAGGGGTCGATGCTGAAACGGTCGAGGCTAAAGAGCTGCTCGGCCCGTTTCTTGGCGTCTTCGGTGAGCTGGGACGACAGCAGGGCGCCGGTCCCGAGCTGCGAGCTCGTATCGTAGGAATACGTCCGCTTGAAAGACTCGCCGAGGGCGAGCAGGGCCAAGACGTCCTCCGCGGGCAGCGGCGGCGATGACGAGAATTCCGGCTTCAGCCGGTCGACGAGTCCGTTGAGGGAAAACGTGACCCGGTAGTCCTTGAGAAATGTCTCTCCCTGGAAATCGAGATAGGGCTCGACGGCCGCGGGGTTGAAAAAACTGAGGTGCGCTTTAAGCAGTCGGAATTGCCGGTCCTGGAAATTAACCGTGCCGCGTACGCCCTCGATATCGCCCAGGAGGACGGGGGTGCCGACGGTCCCCGAAATCGTCAGGTCGAACCGGCCCTGGATCCGGCCGAGGGAATTCTCAAGGACGGCATTGTCCGTCGAGCGGAGCCGGATATCGAGGTCGAGGCCGTCGAAAATCCCGGGCTCTTTTTTCGTTTCGACCGCCGGCTCGGAAGAGAGCGTCCATTTATCGGACAGCTCTCTCCGCCAATTCAGATTCCTCATAAGGACGTCGCCCGAGAGCGAAAAACGGGTCGCGTCCTTGACAAGCCGGAACGACCCGTCGGCCAGCGCCCGGGCCCGTTCGAGAAAGGCCAGGACCATATTTTTGCCTTCGGCGTGGACATCCACCGACTCGATGCCCCCGGGACCGAAGCGGATCTCGCCCGACCCGTCGATGTCGCCGCCGCCGAATTTGCCTTGGAACGACCGGATGGAAACCGAACCGTTCTGGATATAGACGAACATGCTGTAGTCGGTCAAGGCTTGGGCGAACCTCGGAAACGGAAAGACCGGGCCTTTGATATCGATCGCGCCGGTGACCTGCGGCGCGCCCGCGCCTGCCCGGATTTCGCCGAGAAAGTTCGCCTCCCCCTGGATGCCCGGCCAGGGCGTGATGAGTTCGAAGTTCGCGAGGCGGCCCTTCAGGTTGACGGAAAAAGACCCGTCGTCCTGGGGATACGCGAAGGACGCCGAGACATCGTTTCGTCCCGGGTCCAAAAATCCGGCTAGGTCGATGTTGACCCGCCGTCCGTCGTATCCCAGCGTGAGGTCGCCCTGGAGATTGATCCGCTCGTAGCCCGCAAAGGCGATGTTCTTCGCCGAGAGTTTGCCACGGGCCGGGTCCCGGCCCAGCACGCCGCGGCTCTTGAGATTGAAGGCGAATTGGCCGCCGACCTTAGCCGCGAACGAGGCGAGGTCAAAGCCGGAGGCGTCGAGGTCCACGTCATAATCGCGGTTATCGAATCCGAACGAGCCGGAGCCTTTGACCCGCCCTCCGTAAAGGACAGCTTGAAGGTCGGTGAACGACAGACGTTTTTCGGCCGCCCGCCATTCGAGTGAACCCTGGACATTACTCAGCACCTGGCGCGAGAGCTCGATGCGAGGGCTCGCGAACGTTCCTTGGACGACGAGGTTTCCGTCGCGGCTCGTCAGCCCGAACTCTCCCGACCCCCGTCCGCTTAAGGGCAAACGAATATCGAGCCCCGGCAGGACCTTTTCCAGACTCGCCTCCTCGGCCCGGATACGGACGTCGATCCCGCGACCCGCCGCCGAGAGGCGGATGTCGCCGCGCAAATCGGGGTCCGCCACCTTGAATAGGCCCGTGACCTCGCCGCGGGCGACCTCGACCAATCCGCTGACCTCCGCGGCGTTGAACCGGTCGTAGCCGCCCGGAGCTAAGGAAAAATCGATTTTAAATTGAGGAGAGGCAAAGTCTCCGAGGATCTTAATTTCGGACCTTCCCGCGCCCCGGATCTCCGGGATCCCGAGTTTGCTCCTCAGGATAAGTTCGGTGAAGGCGCGCGCCTGCGCGACATCGGTCGCGTCCCCGCGAATGATGATTTGGAGGTTATGCCCGACATCGATATCACCTTCGACGGCGAAAGCTCCGAACGTTGTCTCTAGCCTCGGGGATGCGACGCGGACGGACGTTTTCCCGTCCCACGTGACCTCGAACGGCCCGCGAAACGGAAACCGGTTGGCGGCGGGGATAAAAGTGTCATCGCGGAATTCGGCGTTCGCCCGGAGCGTTCCGTTCTCGACGGAGAAATCTCCCCAAGCGGGGGACAGGACGGGCCAGGGAATTTTGAGAGAGTCGATGACCGGATCAAGATGAACCCCCTGCACGATCCCTTTCAAGCGGTTCTCGCCGAACATGATGTCCACCCGGCCCGCGGATTCGGAAGGCGTCCGAAGCGTGAGGGATACGCGGCCGCCTTCAGGGCCGACATCGACGTTTCCGTCGACGTTTCCGAGAGCAAACCGGTTGAGGGTGAGGTCGCGGCTCCGGAAGCCGGTCTGGAACGACAACCGTCCCTGTCGTCGGCTCAGGACCCCTTCTCCGTCGGCCTGACCGGTCCATTTGCACGGTAAGCGGAACACGTCGGCGATGAGCTTCGCCGGAACATGGACCGATGTCCGGAACTCGAATTGGGGGTCGGACAGGTTCGACAGCGCCCCCTGCGCCTTGACCAGGAAATCCGGCCCGACGACGGTCGCCTGACGGACGACGATCTCTCTGCCCTTGCCGTCCACGACCGCCTCGGCCGTGCCGGTCAGAGGCCGGCCGAGCATATTTAAAAGCGCCGAGACGTCGGCGGATTCGACGCGCAACGTGAAGGAGTCCTTTTTCTGCTGGAACGCGGCCCGAAC
>JBGOYP010000065.1:0-9468 GCA_041479785.1 Candidatus Aminicenantia bacterium
CGAAATCGGGGATGGAGAACGTGAAGACATACCAGCGTTCCCCTTTGGTCGAATTGAAAAGAATGAGGTCAAAGGACTCCTTGCCCTTCAAAAAATCGACGAACTTCACTTTCCCACCGTAGCCGACTCCGATGTCCGGGTCGTACATCAGGATCGGCATCGGGCTGAAGGATTTATACGACTTATCGGGAATATCCTGGGCCCGGGCCATGCCGGTTAATGCCGCTGTGACGACCACGATCCAGACCGTCAGCGCCGTAAATTTCCGTCTTGAATAGCTCATGTTCACCACCCTCTTCACCACTATAGCCAAGACCGGCGAGAATGCAAGAGCTTTCCGCTTTTTTAACAAATTTATGACAAATTTATGACAACCTTCTGACAACTTCCGGCCCTTCCGCCGCTATATTGAGAATGACAGGAGGACACTCCGGGAGGTTAAAATGGTTGAAACGAAAATACATGTCATCCTCAACCCCGCCTCGGCCGCGGGATCGACCGGCCGCCGCCAGGCGGAAATCCTCGCCGCTATCAAGAACCGCATCAGCCACGATTTTTCTCTCTTCATAACGAGCCGTCCGCATGACGCGACGGTCTCCGCAAGAGAGGCCGCGATCTCGGGGTCAGAACTCCTCATCGTCGTCGGCGGGGACGGAACGGTCCAGGAAGTCGTGAACGGCCTTTTCGACAATAAAGAACCTCTGAATCCCCGCTTCCAGCTTGGACTCATCAGCGCCGGAACGGGGCACGGCTTCGCCCAGAGCCTGGGATGGCCGGAAGACCTCGGGGCCCAATGCGACGCGATCGCCCGCGGTCTGGTTCGACGAATCGATATCGGCCGGGCCGAATATTCGAACGGCGACGGCCGGCTCATCGAACGCTACTTCGTCAACGAATGCCAAGCCGGAATCGGCGGAGAGGTCGTCAAGAAAGTCGGGACCGGCCAGAAAAAACTCGGCGGATTCCTGGCGTTCGGCCTGGTCACGCTCGCCGCGGCGTTGCGATATCCCAACCGGACCATCACGCTCTCCGTCGACGACGGTCCGGCCACGACGGGACCGTTCCTCGGGATCGTGGCCGCCAACGGCCATGTGATGGCCGGGGGCATGAAACTCGCTCCTCAGGCCGCGGTCGCGGACGGCTGTTTCGATATTCTTCTCATGCACGGGCAAACTCTCTCCGAGCGTCTTCGGAATTTTCCGAAAATTTATTCTGGGAAACATCTCGCGTCGCCGAAGTTCAGCTATTTCCGGGGAAAGAGCCTCTCGCTGGCTTCGGACGAAGAGGTCTCGTTCGAAGCCGATGGAGAGCTGTTTGGACGTCTGCCCTGCCGGATCGAGGTCCTTCCCGGAGCCCTCAAGCTCAGGACCGATCGTCCGGAGAAAGGATAAACCATGCCGGCCCTTCTCCTGAAAATCCAAAAATTCGAGTTCGAATCCCGCATCTTCGTTTCCTTCGGGCTTGTCATTCTCATCTGCGCCCTGTCGTTCTCGGTCTTTTCCTCCCTTCCGGTCCTATCTGTCGCTCTGGGCGATATCATGGGAATTCCGGCTTCGACCGCGCTGGCCTTGGGCTATCTCGCAGCCGCCTTCGCCGTATCCGCGGCCTCGTTCCTCCGAATCTGGGCGGGCAGCGCCTTGACATCAAAACGGATGATGTCGTTCAAGGTGAAAACGGACGAGCTCCATTCATCGGGTCCCTACGGGTTCGCCCGGAACCCGATTTATCTCGCCGACCTCATCGCCTTCACGGGGTTTACGTTTTGCCTTCCGCCCGTCGGACTTCTGCTGCCGGTTCTCTTATTTTTTCATTATACCCAGCTCATCAACTACGAAGAGATCTCCTTGCGCAAAGAATTCGGCCCGTTTTATGCCGATTACGAAAAACGCGTGCCGCGCCTGATCCCGAACCGGGCCGGCCTGAGACATCTCAGGGCGGCTCTCCAGGACGTCGCCATCACGCGAGACGGATTCCGGCATAACGCGCTTTATCTCTTTTTCATCCCCGGCTTTATCCTGGCCGCCATCACGGGGAAACTCGTATGGGCCGTCGTTGTCGGCCTGCCGGCTGTCGTCGACTGGGCCATCGTTCATACGAAAATCGGCGTCGCCAAAGATAAGGCGAAGCCGGCTGTCAAGAAAAAAATCTTCGGGGACGTGCTCTATGCCAACTGCTGGGAGGATCCCCAGCTCGACCGAGCGGCCTTTCAAATTCAACCCTCGGACGTCATTCTGTCCATCACCTCGGGCGGCTGCAACGTCCTGACGTTTCTGCTCGACAATCCGCGCAAGGTCATCGCCCTCGACGTCAATCCCCATCAGAACCATCTTCTCCAACTCAAGATCGCGGCCTTCCGGAAACTGTCCCATCGGCAGCTTCTCGAATTTTTCGGCGTCCGGCCGTCCGACGCACGCCTTAAGCTTTATCGGGAACGTCTGCGGTCCTGCCTGTCGGACGACGCGGCTGAGTTCTGGGATGCCCACCTAAAAAAGATCAGCCGCGGCCTCATTCACGCCGGCCGCTACGAACGATACATGCGCCTGCTCCGAAAGACCGTCATCGCGTCTTCCGGCAAGCGCCGGCTCGCGGAAAAAATGTTCGAACTCGAGAACTCCAGCGTGAGAGAACGGCTCTATCGCGAGCAGTGGCAGGATGCCTGGTGGACGTTTCTGACGCGCGTTATGCTCAGCCGTCGGCTGAACTCGCTCCTCTTCGACAAGGCCTTTTTCACCTATCTCGACCGGGACTTCTCGTTCGGCCGCCACTTCGCCGAAAAATCGGAGCACGCCCTCGTCCGGCTGCCGCTGAAGGATAATTACTTCCTATCCTATATTCTCTTCGGCCGGTTCTATAACGAAAACCATCTGCCGCCCTATTTACGCCGCGAGAATTTCCAGACCATCCGCGACCGTTTGGACCGGGTCGAAATCGTGACCGACGGCTGCGCGTCCTACCTGGAACACCTCGAGGATTCGTCGGTCTCCAAATTCAACTTCTCAAACATTTTCGAATGGATGGCGCCGGAGGTTTTTGAAAATGTCCTTCGGGAAACCGTCCGGGTCGCCAAGGACGGGGCCATTCTCACCTACCGGAACCTTCTCGTGTTCCGCGAGCGGTCGGCCTCTCTCGAACGGAACATCCGGCCGCGAAAGGACCTGGCGATCCCCTTAAGGGAAGCCGACCTATCCTTTATTTACGACAACTACGTCGTCGAGCAGGTCGAAAAGAGCTAGGCCATGAAATATGCGGTTGTTCCGGTCTCGGACGAAAAGCGGCTCAAAGAATTTTTGCGTCTGCCGTTTTTTCTTTACCGCGACGACCCTCACTGGGTGCCGCCGGTCGTTTCCGAGGTCCGGAGAACGCTTGACCCCAAACGCAATCCTTATTTCGCGAACGCGGTCTTGCGGCTATTCTTGTGCTACAAGGACGGGACGCCGACGGCCCGTCTCGCCATCGTCATCGATCGCCTCTATGAAGACAAATTCGGCGTCCGGACGGCCTTCTTCGGCTTTTTCGAATCGACCAATGACGAAGAGGCCGTGCGTCGCCTCTTCGGAGAGGCGGAGGAGGTCTGCCGGGCCGAGGGCGTTAAAATTCTCGAGGGTCCGTTCAATCCCAACCATTATTCCGAGCTCGGCCTCCAGGTCGACAAATTCGAGACGTCCCCGAGCTTCTTCCAGCCCTATAATCCCGCGTATTATTCCGCGCTTCTCGAAAAAGCCGGTTTTCGAGTTTCGGCCCGGTTTCAAACGATGAAAAACGACCGGATCCGGGAATATCTGAACGTCCGCTACGGTGAGCAGCTCGAGGCTGCCGAGAGGCCGGGATACACGGTCCGGCCGATTTCCATGAAACATCTCAGCCGCGACCTAGAGGCCATCCGCGAAGTCAACAACGAGGCGTTCGCCGCGAACTGGCATTTCCTCCCGCTGAGCCGAGAAGAGGTTGCGTTCTCGGCGAAGCACCTCCGCCTCGTGACCCGGCCCAACTTTATTTTGATCGCGGAACACTTGCGCCGGCCGGTGGGTGTCCTTCATTGCGTCCTCGATATCAATCCCGCCCTTAAAAAGCTCGGCGGAACGCCCGGCCCCTTGAAATACCTGGGATTCCTGAGAGACCGGAAAAGGATAAAAAAAGTCATCATTTTCACGGTCGCCATCAAAAAAGCGTATCAGCATTCCCGCGTTTACTATCTTCTGCTCGCGACGTTCGCCCGGATGGCCCGAGACGTCGAAACACTCGAGACGACATGGCTCTCTCCCGACAACGCTCCATCGGTCAAGGCCGCGGAAACCCTCGGCATGACCCCTGACAAAGCGTTCGCCATGTATGCCAAGGACTTGAATCTGTGACTAAAATTCTCAAACCTCAAGATTGGGGACTCGGGACCGACCCCCAGGGCAAACTCGTGGTCGGAGAAATTCCGGCGGTCGCTCTGGCGCGCGAATTCGGCACGCCTCTCCATGTCATCCATGAACCTCGGCTTGAAGACACCGCGCGAAATTTCCGGCGGAGCATGGAAACGGTCTACCCGGGACGGACGTCCGTCCATTACGCGTTCAAGTGCAATTCCGTCCCGGCCGTCGTGGCCGCCGTCCGGCGAGGCGGGCTGCGCGCTGAAGTCATGAGTGAATTCGAGCTCGAGCTCGCCCTCCGGCTGGGATACCAGGGCGAAGATATCGTCGTTAATGGGCCGGGAAAAACGCCCGAACTGTTGAGGACGTGCCTGGAGGTCGGCGTTCGGTTTATCGTGGTCGATTCACTCGGCGAACTCGCTCTTCTCGGGCACATCGCGGCTGAGCTCCGGACTTCGGCCCCGATCCTTCTCCGGATCAATCCGGATTACGTCCCACGCGGTATGAACCAAGGGACGGCGACGGGCAGCCGCCGGGGCTGCGCTTTTGGACTCGACCTCAAGGGGAAGGAACCCTACGAGGCGCTCGCTCTCCTGAGAAATATCCCCTCTCTCCGTTTCCAAGGTTATCACGTTCACATCGGAACCGGCGTTCGCAATCCCCGGGAATACGGACGGGCCTTAGAGCGGCTGGCCCGGCTCATCCGGGACTCTCGGGCGTCGGGATTCCCGGTCAAAACCATGGACGTGGGCGGGGGGTTCGCGTCGATGACCACCCGGGAATTGACGACCCGGGAATTCCTTTTATATCAAGGCTTGGGCACGCTCCCGTCCGGCGTGTCCGCGGCCGCGGCGTCCTTCGAAGATTTCGGCCGAGAAATATCAGCCGCGCTTGGGAAAATATTCGGGCCAAGCGAAATCCCCGAGCTGTTGCTCGAGCCGGGCCGGTGCGTCGCCAGTCCAAATCAATTTCTTCTTCTTACGGTCCGGCAGGTGAAAACCCGGCCGAACGTCGGAACATGGATTATCACGGACGGAGGGCTGGGAACGGTCTCGCTTCCGACCTTTTATGAATATCACGAGGTCTTTCTCGCCGACGATTTGGCCCGGCCCCGAACCGCAAAAGCGACGATCATCGGCTCCGTCTGTTTTGCCTCCGACATCGTTTACCGGAATAAGCCGATGCCCGCCGTCCGGCCCGGCGAAACGCTCGCCGTCATGGACAGCGGCGCCTATTTTACGGCCCAGGAATCCCAGTTCGGGTTTCCGCGGCCCGCCATCGTCAGCGTCGATGCTTCATCGTACCGTCTGGTTCGCCGGAGGGAAACCTTCGCGGACATGACCGGCCGCGATGTATTTCAACCCATAAAATCCAAGAAGGAGGACGCCCATGAAATTCGCGCTAATTAAGAATGGAGACAATCCCGCCCGGGACCAAATCGCCGAGGAGCTTGTCCAAACCTGCCTCGCCCACGGCCACGAGCTCGGGTCGCCCGAAAACGGGGTTAAATTCGTTCTGAACCTGACCGATACGGAATCCCCCCGGATTTATCGCCGGCGCGCCCAATCGGTCATCGTCTTTTCGCTCGTCACCGCCAACGCGCCGCCGGAGGAGTTGCGATCGCTCTGCTACACGACGCTCGTCCGTTCGCTGTCGAACGTCGTCCTCTGCGCCGTGCCGCGCCATGGCTCGGCGGGAAACGGCGGAGGGCCGGCCTATGAAATGTATTTCACCACACCCGAAGCCGGCTTCTATCACCTGGGATACGGCGCCGACCAGATCTTCGAAAGAATGATCCCGATCGCGGGCGCGCGTTTCGCGATCCAAAACCGGATTTCCGCGGACCTGCCGCAGGCGTATTGGGAGACGTCGCCCGTCGTCGAAGATATCCGGCGCTCCGCGGGCAAGCTGGACAGCCTCGGTGTTCTTCCGTTGCCGTTTCCGCTTCACGAGCTTCTCTCCGAAGACAGCATCCGCCACATCTTCCTTATCTTCGGAATGAAAGGCCTGAGCTACGGCAATATGAGTGCCCGCGAACGCATTCCCGAGCTCGGTGGGCAGACGTACTGGATGACGGCTCGCGGAGTCAACAAAGCCAAAGTCACGAAAATCGGCCAGGACATCCTGCTCGTCCGCGGGCTCGACGACGACACGAAAGAAATCTTGGTCAGCGTCCCTCCCGACCACGATCCAAAGGCGCGCGTCTCCGTCGACGCCGTCGAGCACGAGCTGATCTACCGGACATTTCCCGAGGTCGGCGCGATCGTCCACGTCCACGCCTGGATCGACGGCGTCGTCTGCACCCGCCAGAACTACCCGTGCGGGACGATCGAACTCGCCGAAGAAGTCGTCCATATGCTCAAGCAGACGGACTGCCCCGGCCGGACCGCGGTCGGCCTCAAAAACCATGGCCTGACCATCACCGGCCCCTGCCTGGATGAGATCTTCGGCCGCATCCAGGGCCGGCTTCGCACCGAAGTCCAGATGATGGCTTAAGACCGGAGGATCCGTCATGGATATGTATGCGATCAGAACACTTCGCAGCCAGCCGCTGCGCCTCGCCCTGACGATCGGCGGCGTTTCCCTCTGCATTGTCCTCATGTTCTTCCTCCTCGGCGTTTATCGCGGTGTCGCCGACGGCTCGGTCGAATATATCAGGCGGAATGACGCCGACCTCTGGGTCCTCCAAAAAAACGCGTCCAATATCCTGCGCGGCTCGTCGCTCGTCTCCGCGGCCCAGGCTGACGCGCTCGCGTCGGTTCACGGCGTCCGGTCGGTCTCGCCCGTTCTGTTCCTTCTTTCGACGCTCAAAAAGGAAGGCAAGGTCCGGACGATCTTCCTGACCGGTTACGAGCCCGAAAAAGGACTGGGCGGGCCGCCCCAGCTCGTCCAGGGCCGGACGGTGCGCGCCGACGGCGAGATCGTGCTCGACAGGTCGTTCGCCCTGAAATTCGGGTTCAAGCCCGGCGATGAGGTGGACTTGCAGGGTTATCGTCTCCGTGTCGTCGGGATCAGCCGGGGTACGAACGCCTTCGTCATCCAATACGCGTTTGTCACGCTCCATTTCGCCCGGACGCTCATCGGTTTCCCCGGCCTTGCGACCTGCTTTCTAGTGAAAACCGATCCCGCAACCGACCTGAACGAAGTTCGCGGCCGGATCCGGAGCGCGCTCCCGGGGCTCGAAGTCTATGACCATCCGGAATTCCTGGCCAACAACATCCGCGAAATGAAATCCGGGTTCCTTCCCCTTCTTTATACGGTCGCCGCCATCGGGGCCGTCGTTCTGACGGCCATTTTAAGCCTCCTCCTGTCGGTGAACATCCTGGAGCGGCGAAAAGACTTCGCCATCCTAAAAACCTTGGGTTCCCCCATGGCGTTCCTCTGGGGACTGGTCGTCAAACAGGCCATGCTGATCGCGTCCATCTCCAACGTCGCGGCGCTCCTCGTTTTTTTCCCGCTCGTCCAAGTGATCGAACGCATCACGCCCGAAGTCAGCGTGGAATCCTCGGTCGTCCAGATCCTTGGCGTCGCGGTCGCCGTCGAGGCCATGAGCCTCATCAGCTCCCTGGTTTCCATCCGCCGGCTCCGGCGCATATATTTTCTGGAGGCGTTCGCATGAACGGCTATGAATTTTCGGCTCCCGTCGTCCGGCTCGACCGCGTGACGAAAACGTTCAACGGTTCCGGTCCTCCGACGACGGCCGTCCGCGAGGTCTCATTCGAGACCCGGCCCGGAGAGATGGTCCTCCTTCTGGGGCCGAGCGGAAGCGGAAAAACGACGCTTCTGACCCTCATCGCGGGGTTGGCCCAACCGACGACCGGGACCATTTTCCTTTTCGGGAAAAGCGTCGAAGATTACCCGGCGGCGGCGCTCCAGCGAATCCGGGCGGAACGGGTCGGGTTCATCTTCCAAACATTTCTCCTGATCGATTCGCTGACGGCCGCCGAAAATATCGAAATGGTCCTCCGGTTCACGGGAAAACGGAGGGCGGAACGAAGCCGCAAAACGCGGGAGCTCCTTCAGGACCTCGGGATCGAATACCTCGCCGGCCGGTTCCCGCGGACCATGAGCCAGGGTGAGAAACAGAGGGTCGCGATTGCCCGGGCCGCGGCCAACGACGGGGCCCTCATTATCGCCGACGAGCCGACGGGAAGCCTCGAGACCAAGCAGGGCTTCGACATCATCCGGCTGCTCCATCGTCAGGCCAAAGCCCACAACGCCGCCGTGATCGTCGCCAGCCACGACCTTCGTCTCAAGGAATTCGCGGACCGGACGCTCCGCCTGCAGGACGGGACGATGGCGAACTCTTAATTTGGCCGGCCGCGGGCTATTTTTTAAACTTGTAGCCCATCCAGGGTACCGTCAGCAAGTGAACGGGCTTGGCCGGGTTCTTCTCGATCTTCCGGCGAAGGCTGTGAATGAAGTTATCGATCGTCCGGGTCGTTGGAAAGGTCTCATACCCCCAGACTTGGTTCAGGATGGTCTCGCGGTTGACGACCTCGCCTTCGTGACTGACCAGGAGTTCGAGAAGTCCGTACTCTTTCGCCGTGAGGACGAGTTCCCGATCTTTTTTGCCGGCCGTTTTTTTCTTGAAGTTGACCCGGATATCGCCGAAGACGTAGTCCTCGGGGACCGAGGCGCCATGCTGCGTGCGCCGAAGCACGGCGTTGATGCGCGCCAGGAGCTCCCTTTGGCCGAACGGTTTGACCATATAATCGTCGGCGCCCAGGCCGAGGCCGAGGACTTTATCGACCTCGTCCTTTTTCTGTCCGGTGAGCATGATGATGGGCGCCGCGCATCCCTTTTCGCGCAGACGGCTGCAGACTTCGAAGCCTTTTATCCCCGGCAGCATCACGTCGAGAAGGATGAGAACGGCGGTCCCGCGAAGAGCCATTTCCATCCCCGCCTCCCCATCAGGCGCGGCCTGGACCTTGAATCCTTCACTTTCGAGAAACGCTTTCGTCGTCTCCCGAAGGGTGGCGTCGTCCTCGATCAGCAGGAGATTTATTTTCATGATTTTGGAAAGACGAGACGAAACGCGCTCCCCTTTGCCGGCGTGCTCTCGACGAGGATTTTGCCCCCGTGAGCCTCCATGATGTGGCGGGTGATTTTC
>JBGOYP010000066.1:0-9407 GCA_041479785.1 Candidatus Aminicenantia bacterium
AGCTGGACATCGACGTTTCTCTCGACATCGACGCCGTCAAGGTCATGAGCATTCATAAAGCCAAGGGCCTCGGGTTTCCGGCCGTCGTTCTTCTCCTCTACGGCGAGAAGTTCCAGCCGCCCGATTTTTATCTGAGCGGAGATGACCCGGTCCGGGTCTATCGGATCACCAAAGACCTGGCCGAATCCGACGAAGAATTAAGCGATATTTACCGTCGAGAACGGGAACGGGACATCGTGGACCGGCTGAATACGCTCTATGTCGCGCTGACGAGGGCCGAGCGGGAGCTCCATGTCATCGGGGTCAAGAACCCGCGCGACACCTACCCGTTCGACATTTTCGAGGGGCTGGCCGGCCGTCCGCTCGGCGCCAAGCCGCGGGTCAAACGGGATCAAAAAGCCGCCCAGAAGCCGGAGGTCCAACGGCTCCGTTTTGCGGCACGCGTCGATCGCCCGCTCAACCCCCGTGACGTTCTCGACGACCCGGATATCCGCCGGGGGATCGTCGGCCACGCGATCCTGGCCGATATTTCGTATATACGGGCCGGTTGGGAAGAGGACGTCCGCGACGCGATCGGCCGCACGGCGGGTCCGGCCGACGAGCCGGCGATGGTTGACGACGTCGGCCGGGCAATCGTCGCGTTTTTCAGGCGTTCCCCTCTCGCCGATCTTTTCGAAGAAAAGCCGGGCCGCCGCGTCTTCACGGAATTCGATGTCTGCGACGCGGCGGGCCGCATGTTGCGCCTGGACCGCGTGGTCGTGGACGGCCGGACGGTCGTCATTCTCGATTATAAAACGGGGTCGCCGGTAAATCCGACGGACCGCGCCTCCTGGGAAGCGAAAAACGACGCTCAGATGGCCGCCTATATCGAGGTGATGAAGGGAGTGTATCCGGAGAAGACCGTCCGGGGTATCATCGCCTATATCGACCGGGACCGATGGGAGCGGCGCGAATGACGGTCGAGATCATCGCTCCGCGCGTCGGCCTCATCGAGACGATCACCCGCCGCCTCGGTTCGGAGGGGAAAGATTACAGCGCAACGTGGGTTGTTTTTCCCGAAAAACGGCCGGGGTACTATCTCCGCCAAGCCCTGGCCCGAAAGGAGCGCTCGGGGTTCGTCCCGCCGCGGGTCGATTCGTTCGACGGGTTCATCGACCGGATCTTCGAAGAGAGATTGAAGTGCGATCACCGCCCGCTCGATCCCTTGGATGCCATCAAGGTCTTGTTCGATATTCACCGGACGTCGGCCGCACCCATGGGCGGGTCGCCATTTTTGACTCCCGACGGTTTCTTCTATCTCGGCGCTAAATTATACCGGGACTTGGAAAGCCTCCTGGCGGCCGGCGTATCGGTCGAGGAGATCCGAAAACTCGACCATGTGACCGAGGAGGGGCGGAAGCGAAAGATTCCGGCGGCAGCCTGGACCCGCTTGCAGTCGCTCTCGTTTTTCTATGAACGGTTTTATGCCGCGGTCGAAGACCTCGGATTGTCTTCGCCGGCGTCACGGCTCCGGGACGTCGCCCGGCGGATCTCTCCCGACCTTTTTCCCGATATCCGGGAATTCTATTTCGCGGGTTTTTATGCGCTTTCCGAAACCGAAAAGAAGATCCTGGCGACCATGGCTCGCTGGCCCAAATCCCGATTCTACTTCCTGGACGGGAAAGGAATCGACGCGGCGGTCGAAGCGATCGGGGCCGACCCGCGGTCGGTGCCGCGTCCGGCCGCCGGTGCCGAACCAGAGGCGCTCGTGTCCTTTACAAAAAGCCCCGATACGCACGGCCAAGTGTTCGCCCTGAACGGGCTTCTGAAAGATAAGCTGACGACCAAGGGACGGCTCGACGACCACCACGTGATCGTCCTCCCCGCCGCCGAGACGCTCTTTCCCCTTTATCATCAGACGCTCTCCGTCCTGGCTGAGGAGGACTACAATATTTCGATGGGGTATCCGTTGTCCCGGACCCCGCTCTTCACATTCTTCGACAAGCTTCTCGAAGTCCTCCAGTCGGCCGATGAGGAAGGCCGGGTTTATGGCCCGGCGTATCTCCGCTTCGTCCTCCACCCGTATACGAAAAACCTCTACTATCCGTCGTCCGACGGGAAACGGTCCGACCTGACGCGCGTCCTGTTCCATGCTCTCGAAGAGGAATTCACGCGCCGGAGGATGAAGTCCTTCTGGTCGTTCGAAGAGCTGGAAAACAACCCCGACATCTGGAAGGCCGTCCAGGATAGGGTCGTGACCCTCGACCGGCCCCCGACGCTCGTGGATTTGCGGGCGCACCTTCGAACGATCCACGAACGCCTGTTCCGTCTCTTCGGCAGCCTCCGGGACGTCGCGGATTTTGCGAACAAAACGATCGGGGTCTTGAACTATCTCTACGAGAACAGCACGGCCCGGCTCCATCAATTTTTCCATCCGTTCGCCGAAGCGTTCCTCGGCCGGCTGGAATCGCTGGCCCGCTCCCGATTCGGCGCCGTTGCCTTCGTCGAACGGACCAGCTATTTCAGCTTCTTTCGTAAAGTCGTATCCACGGGGGTCGTTCCGTTTGCCGGAACTCCGCTCCGCGGCCTGCAGGTCTTGGGTTTCTGGGAGACGCGCGGAATTCCGTTCGACAAGGTCGTTCTCCTAGACATGAACGAGAAGGTCATCCCGTCTTTTAAACGCTCCGACACGATGCTGCCGCTCGCGGTCCGGCGCGAGCTCAAACTGCCGACGTCCGCCGACCAGGAACGGCGGGTGGAGTATTTTCTTGATACGCTCCTTCGGGGAGCGACCGAGGTCCATATCTTTTTCGTCGAAAACGACGAGAAGGAGCGCAGCCGCTTTGTCGAAAGGCTCATCTGGGAACGTCAGAAAGCCGACCGGCAGAAAGACGCGGGTCTCTATGTCCGGGCGTTCCAGTACGACGTCAAGCTGCGGGCCGAGAATCCCCGGCCCGTCTCCAAAACGGCGGCCATGGCGGCCTTTCTCCAAGACTTCCGATATTCGGCCTCGGCCCTCAATATGTATCTGGCTTGTCCGCTCCGGTTTTATTACGCCTATGTCCTGCACCTCAGGGAGAAGGAGAGCGTCGAAGATGCCCTCGACCGCAAGGACATCGGCACGCTTGTTCATGAGATCCTCTCGCGGTATTTTGAACGTTTTATCGGAAAACCGGTGACGCCCGACGCCCTGCGGGTGAAAGACCTGGAGACAACGATCGAACGATATTTTCGCGACCGCTATGGTTCGGAACAGCGGGGCGGCATTTTCCTCATGAAGCATCAGGTCCGGCGTCATCTCCGGGATTTTCTGGTGTCTTATCAAGTCCCGCTCATCGAAGGATTAAAAACGAAAAAATTGACGATCCTCGAGCTCGAAAGTCCAAAGTCGTTGGACTTGCCGGTCGCCGGATCTCTCTACAAGGTCTCGGCAAAAATGGACCGGACGGAACTCCGGGACGGAGAGATCTATATCCTGGACTACAAGACCGGGGCAAGCGAAAAATATCTCAAGATCAATTTCAAGACGTTGTTTGACATCGGAGCGGACGAACTCGCCTCAAGGCCGCGTGAATCGTGCGGCGAATCCGTCAAAAACATCCAGCTTCCCTTCTATGCATTGGTCTATTCTCATCTCCATCGGAAGCCGCCCGAACGCATCCGCGGCCGGTTCCTACTTTTAGGGAAGGCCAGCCTTGGACCCGAGACGGAGGTTTCGCCCTTCGATGAAAAAGACGAGGTGGCGCGGCGGGAGCAGGTCGGGTTGATGGAACGGATCATCGGGGCCCTTCTCAACGAGATCACCGACCCGGCGAAGCCTTTCCGGCCGACCTCGGCAACGGACTCCTGCGTCGATTGTCCCTATGTCTATCTTTGCGACCGGAAAGCCTGAGCCGGAATTTTTAACTTAAGGCTTGCTTTTCGTTCGGTTTTTTCGTATAATCCCTATCTGATCGACCGGCTCGATTTCGGCGCAGACCTATAATCTACCCGCCAATAAAAGAAAATCATCCGGCTGACGCCCGTTAAGGGCTTATTCTATTAAAGGATTGACATGTTATTTACAGAACTGAAACTTGACTCCCGGCTCCAGCGCGCTATCGTCGACCGGGGGTACACGGACCTAACCGCGGTCCAGGAGCGCACCCTCGGCGAAAGCCTACCGGGGCATGACGTTGCCGTCCAGTCCCAGACGGGGACGGGAAAGACGGCCGCGTTCCTGATCACCATCCTGCAGCGGATGGTCCATCGAACGGCCGGCCGCCCCGGAAAGGCGCTGATTGTCGCCCCGACGCGGGAGCTGGCCGTCCAGATCGAAGACGAAGCCCGGCGGCTCAGCCGGTATTTAGGCTTTTCGGTCGGCTGTTTCTACGGCGGCGTCGGCTATGACCGCCAGCTCGCCGACTTGAGGAAAGGCGTGGACATCGTCATCGGCACGCCCGGCCGGCTTCTCGACCTGAGCGAGCGCCGCGACCTGAATCTCGGGAACACCGGGTTTCTCGTCATCGACGAAGCGGACCGTTTGTTCGATATGGGATTTTTGCCTGATTTACGAAAACTGTTGGGCCGCCTGCCGCATCCGGACGCGCGCCAGAGCATGTTGTTCAGCGCGACGCTCAACCGGCTTTCCCGCCGGCTGGCCGCGGACCACTTGAACCGGCCGGTCGTTATCGAAGTCACCCCCGACCGGATGACGGTCGAGACGATCTCCCAGGAGCTCTATCACGTTAAGAGCCATATCAAGGACAACCTACTGCTGGGGATTCTCAAGGCGGGCGCACCGCGGAACGCCCTGATTTTCACGAACCAGAAACACAAGGCCGTGTCGTTGTCCCGGATGCTGTTGCTCAACGGCCACCGTTGCCGCCATCTGACGGGCGACCTGACTCAGAGCGAGCGGCTGAGGGTGATGGACGATTTCAAATCCGGGAAGTTCCCGTTCCTGGTGGCGACCGACGTCGCGGCGCGGGGGCTCGATATCGACGGCCTCGAAATGGTCATCAACTACGACCTGCCCCAGGACAGCGAGAATTACGTCCACCGCATAGGCCGGACGGCGCGGATGGGGAAGGACGGCCGGGCGATTTCGCTGGCCTGTGAAAAGTTCACTGAACATCTCTACGACATCGAGAAGTTCATCGGCCAGACGATTCCCGTCCGGGCCGTCGACCCGAACCTGCTCCTCACGGACGATAGCCTCGGGCATAAACGGCCCGACCGGAAAAGCGGGAGCGGCGGTTTTCGGAGCGGCTCCGGCTCCAAGCAAAGACGTCCGGCCTCGGCGTTGAAACGCTCGATGGGCCTCCATCCCGCCCGGGTCTGAAGAAGCGACGACCGAGCCCGCTCTTTTTTCTTAATCCGGAAGCTTCTTGACCTCGGCGCACGAGATCCCGCGAGGGTTGAAACATTTATTACACGAGATACAGGCCGATTTGCGGATTTCGCCGAGGCGGAATTTCCTGACGAGGAACGGCTCGCGGATGAACGGACGGCTGAGCGAGATCAGGTCGGCTTTCCCATCCTTCACGAAGCGTTCCATGACCGCGAACGTCCGGTTCCCGCCGAGGCCGATGACGGGAATGCGCAGGGATTTTTTAAATCGGGCCGCGCTCTCGACGAAATAACCTTCGTCGTCTTCCGTCCTCAGCCCGGGCCACATCGAGCCCTTGCCCGCTTCCGACGTTCCGCCGCTCACCTCGACGCCGTCGAGGCCGGCGGCTTCGGCCATCTCGGCCATTTCGACGCTTTCGTCGAGTTGAAGTCCCGTCTCGAAAAAATCCGTCGAGTTCCATTTCGCGATGACCGGATAATCGGGTCCGTTTCCGGCCTTGAGGCCGCGGATGATTTCAATGACGACCTTGACCCGGTTCGCGGCCGAACCGCCCCATTCGTCCGATCTCCGGTTCGTGTGCGGGGACAAAAAGCTGCTCAGAAGGTAGCCGTGGGCGACGTGAAGCTGAACGCCGTCGAATCCCGCGGCTTTGGCCCTCCGGCCGGCCTGGACGAAATCGGCGATCAGACTCTTGATGTCCGCGGCCGTCATTTCCCGAGGCGTGAGCTTAAGCACGGGTTCATGAACCGCGGACGGCGCGACGGGCATGCCTCCGCAGATTTTCTCCTTGGTTTGCCGGCCGGCGTGCGCGACCTGGACGAAAATTTTAGAGGGAAATTTATGGACAGCCGTCGGGATCTCGCTCAGAGGCCCGATGAAGCGGTCGTCGTAAATACCGGTTTGCCTGGGGCTGGCTTTTCCTATTCGGTTGACATAGGCATGCCCGGTAATGATGAGACCGACTTCGCCCTCGGCCAGGCGGGCGAAAAGTTGCATTTGCCGCTCGGTCGGGGTTCCATCCTCCTCGGCCATGAATTCGTGGGTGGCCGACCGGACAAAACGATTAGCAATCTCGGTCTTGCCTATACGGGTCGGATTGAAAAGAACCGATTTTTTGTTGGAAATCGACATTGGGGTATCCTTCCAATTCATGGATGAATCCAAAATATTGGATTTCTAGTCTTCTATTTTATCGGCCGCCCGGCCCGAATTCCAGCGAATTCTTGAATTAAGGTTGTATTTCCGTGGTTTTCGAGCTATTTTTCTATCGAAATGCAACGGTTTTCGAAACGTCCGCGTTCTGAACAATTGGATATGGACGAACAGGCTCTTATCGTCCGGCTCCAAGCCGGAGATGAATCGGCTTTTGCCGAGGTCGTCCGTATTTACAAGGACCGGATCGTGAATTTTATTTACCAGTTGACGGGCGACTATCAGAAGGCCGTTGACCTTTCTCAGGAGACATTCGTCCGGGTTTATTTCAAAGCCGATAAATATAAGCCCATCGCGCCGTTCTCCTCCTGGGTCTACGCCATCGCCTCGAATTTGGCCAAGACCGAGCTCAAACGGCGGCGCCGGATGGCGCTCATTTCGATCGATGAAATGCCTCCCACGGTCGAGATCAGCACGCCGAGCCGGGAGGCGTCCGACTCGGGATTGGTCAGGAACCTGCGGGAGGCGCTCGAGGCGCTCAACCCCCGATACCGCATCCCCGTCGTTCTCAAAGACATGGAAGGGTATTCCCAGGAGGAGATCGCCCGGATCATCGACCGCCCGGTCGGGACGGTCAAAGCCCGGATCAGCCGGGGACGAAACATCCTCAAAAGGCAGCTCGAAAAGGCCGTCCATGGAAACGCTCCCCTCCGGGAACAGGAGATCTACGATGGACGATATTAAACTTCTCGGTCGTCTCGACCGGGTCACGGCTCCGCCGGATTTTGACCGGCGCGTTCTGGCCCGAGTGGCCGAGCGGAGGGCCACGGCGGCTCAGACGCGACGCGCGACGGTATTCCGGTTTTCGCTGGCCGGGGCGACGGCCGCCCTTCTCGTCGGGTTCGTCGTTCTGAACGTTTTCGTTCTTCGACCGTCCGTCTCCGACGACAGGGCCGGCGCGGGCCTTGCGGCGGGATTGTTCGATCAAGCCCGCGAAGTCCCGGTCATGGAAACCGTGAATTACGGACGGGAAATCCGGTCCGCATCACGCGAGCCGGGCGCCGTCTATATTCTGGAGCAAGTCTCCAATACATCCAATATTCCCATTAAATATTGAGAGAGGAGTAACAGTATGACTCGACAACTGAACGCGCTCATAGGGGCGATGCTGATCCTGATGGTCCCGGCCCTGACCGTAGCGGCCGCGGCCGTCGATCCGGCGTATCCCTTTATCGAAGACAAGAAAATCGAAGAAATCATCCGGACGGTCGCACCGTCCGTAGTGAAAGTCGAAGTCCGCGACGGCGTCTTCAAAGTCGCGACCGGCGTCGTCATCGATAAGGACGGCCATATCGTTACGACCGCCCTGATCTCGCCCCGGGACGAGAAAATCACCGTCGTCACGGCCGACGGGAAGCGCCTCGCCGCCGAATTCAAGGGCTTCGATACGCAGACGCAGCTCGCCGTCATCCAAACGAAGGAAAAAGGTCTGACCCCCATCGCTTTGGGCCAATCGGCTGACGTCAAGCCCGGCGCTTGGATCGGAGTCGTGGGGCTGTCTCCCGAGAACACCACGGCCGTGACCCAGGGCATCGTCAGCTCGGTCGCGTTCGACAAACTGCGGCTCAACGTCTGGGTCGTTCCCGGATCGCCCGGCAGCCCGGTCGTCAACGACGCCGGCCGGATGGTGGGAGTGCTCCGCGGGACGTACATGGACGAGCAACCGGTCGTCTTCGAGTTCCGCGAACGGCAGGTCGTCGGGTCGGGCACGGTCATTAGCCGGGGCGAAGCGCCGTCCGCGGGGATGGCTCTCGCGGTTCCGGTCGATATCATGAACTCGGTTGCGGCGGATATTATTAAGAGCGGCAAGGTCCAACGAGGTTGGCTCGGCGTATCTTCTACTGAAAAAGACGGCAAGGTCGAGATCGCGGACGTCGAATCCGAAAGCCCGGCTCAGTTGGCAAAACTCAAGGAGGGCGACATCGTCATTAAGGTCGATGCGAAGGAGATCGGGTCGAGCGCCGCCCTCCAGCAGGAAATACGTAGCCGGAAGCCCGGGACGGACGTGACCGTCCGGATCGAGCGCGACGGCAAACCGATCGACGTCAAGGTCAAACTCGGGGAGTACACCGAAGCGGAGGCCAAACGCGAGCTCGAAATCCTGTTTCCGAACCTGTTCCCGCCGATGACCCCGCCTTCCAAAGGGACACCGCGAAAACTACCTCCGGGTCTTTTCAAAGCGCCGGACCGGTTCGCTTTCGAGGCGAGGAAATTTATCGGAGTGACTCTTCAGGAGCTGACCAAAGCCCAGGCCGAATCCTTCGGGGTCAAAGACGGCTACGGGCTCTGGGTTGCGGAGCTGGCCGACGAAAGTTCAGCCGCCAAGGCCGGTTTGAAAGTCGGTGACGTGATCCTGAAAGCGGACGGAAAGAAGGTCGAATCCGCGACCGAGCTCAGCGCCATGATCCAGGACAAGAAAAAAGGCGACAAAATCAAAATCGAGTTCGTTCGCGACAAGAAACCGATGACGCTCGAGGTCGAGGTCGCAGAGGACGGAAGCGGCCTGGAGAGCTTTCTCAAGAACTGGCAAGACTCACGGAAATCATTCTCGGACGGCGTCAAAAAAATCCAGGACGGAGCTTGGAGCAAAGAGGCCGAAAAGTCGTTTAGGGACTCCGAGGAGACCCTGAAAAAACTTTTCGAGAACCGGAGCCGCGATAATGAACAAGTCATCGCGCGGCAAAAAGACTTGGGAAAGAAACTGGAAACGATTTTCAAGGAACGAAGGGTTTTAGTCAAAATCTAAGCGTCGATTTCCCCTCCTTAAAGATAAGACAAGAGAGGCCGGGGCGTACGACCCGTCCTCCTTTGTCATTGGATTACAAGTCCAACCACGTATCGAGATATTCTTCGAATTCCTCGGGCGACAAGCGCGGCCCTTCAT
>JBGOYP010000067.1:0-9278 GCA_041479785.1 Candidatus Aminicenantia bacterium
AGCTGGTCACCTGAAGAATATAAAAGAGCGCCATCCCGGCGCAATTCCGCCCTGATGGCCGTTCGAAAAATTTATGGATGAAGAGAAAACAGAACGGCATCCAGCCCATATATTGAATTTCGAGATGGCTGATGTGGGCGAAATGGTAAGGGAAAAAAGCGTAGATGACGCCGGCCAGGAACGCGGCATTTCGCGACCCGGTGAGATGGCGCGCCAGGGCATACATCCCCGCCCCGGCGATAAAAAACGACAGAAGATAGAGATAGTTGTACGGGAGGACAGGGTTTCCCCCGCTTAAAATGTAACCCGGCGCGCCCAGGAAACAAACGGCGGGAAGGGCGTCGCCGTAGAAAAGCGTGCCGCGGTGCGGATAGAAAATATTGGCGTCGGCGAACCCGGAGAATCCGGCTCCGGCCGACCTGATTTCCCAGGACATCGCGAACATCGTATAGTACGGATCGCGGGGATCGCCGGGGATGCGCGTGGACATGTGGGCGATGAGAGGATAGGTCATGACGACGGCCAGGACGGCCAACCAAAAAAGCGCCCCGAGGTCTCGGCCCCGCCTCACGCCAGCCCCACCCTCCGCCGGAGGTCGCGGACTTCGGATTTTTTCAGGATACGCCATTGTCCCGCGGCCAGGCGCTCCAATTTGACGCCGGCGAAGTCGACGCGCTCGAGCCCGGCGATGTCGTGGCCGAGGGCGGTGAACATCTCCCGGACCTCGCGTTTCCGTCCTTCATGGATCTCGACCCGGACGACGCTTCTGGCGGAGTGCGCTTCGAGAACGGCGACCTTCGCCGGCGCCGTCTTCCGGCCGTCGAGATAAAGCCCTCTTTCGAGCCGGGCGGCCTCGGCCGCCGTGACCTCCCCCTTGGCGTGGACGATGTACGTTTTGGGGACCTCGTAGCGCGGATGGGTGAGCCGGAAGGCGAGCTCCCCGTCGTTCGTCAGGAGCAGCAGGCCGCGGCTGTCTATGTCCAGGCGGCCGACGGGCCGGACGTTGCTGGGAAGGCCCGCGACCAGATTGCGGACTGTGGGCCGGCCGAACGGGTCGTCGAGCGTTACGAGAATACCGGCGGGTTTGTTCAGGGCGATCGTGACGAATTCGCGGCCGGAGGCGACGGCTCGACCGTCGACCGTGACCCGGTCGCGGCTCGGGTCGATCTTGACGCCCAGGTCCTCGACGACCCGGCCGTTGACCGCGACGCGCCCCTCCTGGATCAGGACGTCCGCCTTGCGCCGGGAGGCCGCCCCCTGCTGGGACAGAAATTTATTGAGACGGATGTCCATCAAAAATGGAAGTTCACCCCTCCGCACAGCGTGAAGTTGCCCAGCGTGACGGCAATCTGCGAAATATCGACCCTCACGTGGTGATACTTCCCCTCGGCTTGAAGGGCGATCCGCTTCCCCAGCCTGACTTCGACCCCGGCTCCGAAGTTGTAGCCGCCCTCCCTATCCTTGTCGATCTGCCGGATGTCGGCCGTGTAGTACCCGTAGCCGGCCGTGAGGTAAGGCTCGAGAAACAGGATCGGAAAAATATATTTGAGGTTGAGGCCGATATAGCTGTACTCGTTGACCCGGCCGTTCCAATTGAACAGCAGGAAATCGTTCATCTCGATGTTGTGCATGGCCGCGAAATAATTGATTTCCAAAGCCAGCATCAAAAATTTGATCCCGCCCCGCAGGCCATAGACGAACGTCGAATTGGTACTGAACTGGACGTTCTCGAACGTCGGTTTCTGGGCCGAATAGCCGAGATATCCCCCGACGTAAAGTCCGACCTGGGAGAACGCCTGGGACGTGACGGCGAGAAGAAGCGCCAGGGCTAAAGCCGGGCCGACCGAACGTTTCATGAGCACCTCCTTAATATAGGTCGGGCTTAGCCCGGCCCTCAGGCTAGGCGGGGCTTGGCCAAAATTTCCAATACGCGCAAATCGAAGAATGTTTGGGCGTTGGCCGGCCGCAGGACGAGAGCAGTATCCGCGCCCTCGCTGCTTCCGCCGACCGAAAGGCAGGGGGCGCCGACCGGGATCCATCCGGCGTCGGCCGCCATCAATGCGATCTCGACCGCCACTTTGGCCCCCTGGCCGAACACGCGCAACGTGTAGGCGATGATTTCCTCCAGCTCGTAGGTCCCCAATTTCTTGCGGACGGCCCGCCCTACGCCGCCGAACGTATGCTGGCAGGTGAGGATCCGGCCGCCGAGCGCCTCAATCCGTTTTCGATAGCGCGGTTCGAGCTCCTGATGGTCGGGCCGGTCGAACCCGGTTGAGTGGCTGACCGTGATGATGGGGCGGCCGCGAAAGACTTCGGCCGCGAGCGCTCCGGTCTTGCCGCTCGTGGTCGCGACGAGAATCGACCGTATGTCGAGCTCCGCGGCGCGCCGGGCCGCGACTTCGAGGGTTCGCCGCGTGTTCCGCGCTCCGGTCTCGCCGAAATAGACGGCGGGAACAATCATGTCCCGAGTTCCGACCGTCTTGGCCATCGCATCTTTATTTTCAAGCTTGCCTTGCCTAAAGTCAAGACAAGATGCCGCCTCCGACCCGAAATTTCCGATCGGGCGCTTCTGTTCCGAACCTTTTCTTCTCCGAAACGTATGACCTAGTGTACAATAACACGCTTGGACCATGTCGAAAATCAACGTCCGGGAATCTTTCGGAATGGCGATGGGCTCGCTTTGGTCGAACAAGCTCCGCACGTTCCTGACCCTGCTGGGCATCATCATCGGGGTCCTGACGATCATCGCCGTCGTCTCGATCATCCAAGGCCTCAACAACTATGTTTATACCAAGATGTCTTTCTATGGGGCGAACGATTTCGCGGTCTCCAAGTTCGGCATGATCGGGACGTCGCTCAAGGAGTTCAAGGAGCAGTTGAAGCGCAAGAATATCGCCCTGGACGAAATGACGCTCCTCCGCGAACGGTGCGCAACGTGCGACCTCATCGGGGCGAGCGTGAGCACGTCCCGGACGGCGAAATACGGAAGCCGGCAGCTTAAGAACGTCGACGTCCGGGGCGTGACCTCGATCGACCACCTGATCGGGTCGGTCCTGGAGCTCGACCGGGGCCGGCATCTCCAGAAGGACGATGAGACCCACTCGCGGGCGGTCTGCGTCGTCGGCGCGGACATCGCGAAAAACCTCTTCCCGTACACCGACCCGCTGGGCCAGCGGGTCAAGGTCGGAACGCAGAATTATCTGATCGTCGGCCTCGGGAAGGAGAAAGGCAAGATCCTCGGGTTCAGCCAGGATTCCTATGTCCGGATCCCGATTACGACCTTCATCAAACATTACGGGACCCGGCGGAGCATCTCCATCAATATCCACACGACCGGCCAGGCCCAAATGGCCGCCGCCCAGGAAGAGGTCCGGACCATCCTCCGGTCCAAACGCAAGCTGCCCTTCAACAAGCCCGATGACTTTTCGTTCAACACGTCTGAAACCTTCATCCAATTCTACAAGACCGCGACGAACGGAATCTACTTTGCCATGATCGGGATCGCGTCCATCGCCCTCCTCGTCGGCGGGATCGTGGTCATGAACATCATGCTCGTCTCGGTGACCGAACGGATCAAGGAGATCGGGATCCGGATGGCCGTCGGCGCCCGGCGGAGGGACATCTTGTTCCAGTTTCTGATCGAGTCCTCGATGATCAGCGCCGTCGGCGGGGTCATCGGCATCCTGCTCGGCTTCCTCCTGGCGAAAGGCGTGTCTGCGGCGACCTCGCTGCCTTCGACCGTCGACCCGATGTCGGTCGTCGTCGCCATCGCCATGTCCACGTCGCTGGGATTATTTTTCGGGATTTATCCCGCCAACAAGGCGGCTAAGCTCGACCCCGTCGACGCCCTGAGGTCGGAACAATGATTCGCCACGGCATCTTTCGCGAGATCGTCGGGATGTCCTTCGATTCGCTCCGGACGCACAAGCTCCGGTCGTTCCTGACGCTGCTCGGGATCATGATCGGGGTCATGACCGTCATCGGCATGGTTTCGATCGTCCAAGGGCTCAACAAATCGTTCTTGAAGGAGCTCGAAGCCGCCGGATCGGACCTGATCATCGTCCACAAGTTCAACCCGGTCCAGATGGGCCGCATGACTGATGAGGAGCGCCAGCGGAAGGACCTGACCTACGAAGACGCCCTGGCCGTCGAGCGGGAATGCCCCCTGGTCAAAGCCGTGGCGGCGAATATCTCCGTTTCCATCTTCACCGACGTCCCGGTCAAGTTTCTGAACGCAAAGGCCGAAGGGGCGATGGTCCTTGGAATGAATGAGAAATTTCCCATCGTCTACGCCATCTATCTCCCCAAAGAAGGCCGCAACCTGACCGAAAGCGAGATCCAGCACGACGCCCGTGTCGCCGTCCTCGGGTTCGAGACCGCGGAGGCCCTGTTCCCCCATATGAGCGCGGTCGGCAAGCAGATCCGGGTCGGGCCGGAGAGCTTCACCGTGGTCGGCGTGCTCGATAAGCGCGGACAGATCTTCGGCCAGAGCCGGGACAACTTCGTCGGCATCCCGATCACGACCCTGATGAAATATTTCCCCTACGATAAATCCTCGATGGAGATCGGCATCATCCCCAAGGAGCACGGGACGATCGCGGAAACGATCGAACAGGTCACGGGCAAGCTGCGGCAGCGGCGGAAGGTCCCCCTTGGCAAACCCGACGATTTTTCCATCTTCACCCAGGACGCGATGATCGATCTCTACAACAACATCACGGGGGCGGCCTATCTCGTCATGATCGTCATCTCATCGATCGGACTCCTCGTCGGCGGGATCGGGGTCATGAACATCATGCTCGTTTCGGCCAAGGAACGGACGCGCGAGATCGGCATCCGGAAAGCGCTCGGAGCGCATTCGAAGGACATCCTGAGGCAGTTTTTGATAGAGGCCATGGCCCTGACGGGAATGGGCGGCCTCTTCGGCACGCTGATCGGGTTCGGCGTGGCGTTCCTCGTCCGGGCCGCGACGCCGCTTCCCGCCACCGTCACGCCATGGTCGGTGTTCCTCGGGCTGTTCGTCTCGGTCAGCGTGGGACTCTTCTTCGGAATTTTTCCCGCCCGCAAAGCGGCCCGGGTCGACCCGATCGTCTCCCTCCGCTACGAATAAACGAAAGCAACGGATTTACCGCTCAGGCCCCTATCATTATCGAATCGCGACTTCCGTCTCGACCTTAAAAAATCTATAGTCCGCTTGCGTCACCTGGGTCCTCGAACGGACCAAGGGGGACCCCGATGTGAAGAGATAGGTTTCTTCGATCGTATACAGGCTGGGGAAGCGGATGCCGTTCCGCTCGAACGCGAATTCGGTGGTCAAAGTCAGATGCGGTTGAGCTCCGATCTGCTTCGCTAGGTCCACGATTCCTTCATAATGTCCGATGGACTCGGGAACCCACTCGATCTTGAGGACCCCAGCGTCGCTTTTCCGCACCCAGATCTTCCCGGAGAGGGTATCCCCGTGCGACCCGGGCTTCGGAATGGCCTCGATAATGACAGTCCGGTCTTTCCCGAGCGTCGTTTCTTTGATGATCCTGAAGTCGAAAAGACTCTGCCGGTCCCGGCCGAGGAGCGTGACCGGGCCCATGACGATAAACTGATAGCTGAAAACCTGGGTCTTCAAAGGGGCGTTTTTCTCAAGTACGGAGCGGCCGTTATCCTTGACCAGCGTCCGCGTTTCGGTGATATGGCCCGGCCTGTCCTGGATGAGTTGATAATCGTAGACGAAATGGGACCGGACCCTTTTTCTCACGCGCACGGCGGAGACCATTTGGCCGGGGTCCGAACTCTTCGCGACCTTAGTCAGGTCTTGCGTGTTGACAAAGCCTCCGCTCCCGGTATCCTTCGAGGTGAAGGCCAAGTCCGCGACCATTTCCTCGATCCGCTCCAGGCAGACAAAGTCCAGGATGGCGCCCGAGAGCCGGTCGCAGTAAGCCCCACAGCGGTTGAGAATGTCGGCCAAATCGGCTGGGCTGTTTTGAAAGGACCGGGCGGGAGCGCCACGGGACTCAGCGGGCACAGCGGAAAAAACCAAGGCCGTGGCGATCGAGACAAGACAAAAAGAAAGGAATTTCCTTTTCCGTGTCCCACGGAATACCCGCCGTTCGGATTCGAAACCGCGGCCTCCCATTGCGAGATGATTATAGTCGCGGCCGCAGTTCGAAATCAACCCATTCGACTCCCCGGGCTAAAGCCCGGGGTATGCTCAGGGTTGATACTGAGCGGCGCTTTTTACCCCGATTTGAAAATCGGGGTTTGGCGCCGCGAACGTATCAATGACTCAGAAAAAGGTTCATTTCGCGATATAGCCGGCGCGGTGGGTGACGAGATAGGACCCGCTCGCGACGACGACCTTGAGCTCGTGGAACGAGCCGTCCGGTTTGTAATCTTTGGGCTTGTAATAAAGGAGATAATAATTTTCCGAAGCGACGACGGCCCTCTGGAAGGAGGCCGCGGCGTTGGCCGAGCTGTCCGAAATCCCGCCCGTGGCGGCCGCGATTTCGCTGAAGGCGCTGTAGATATCTTCGGAATGTTCCACCAGCTTCAATGCCGAGGGATCGGCGTTTCCGGCAACAAAATACTCCACATCATTTCGAACGGCCGGCGTCTTCGTTACGAATAGGAAATGGACCGCGACCGAGGAGTCGGAATAGGCTTTCTTTATGGCTTCGACATTGAAGGTCACGTTCCGGACGGCCATCTGGAAATTTTCCATGAGTTTAAGGGCGGTCGCGGGGTCGCCGTTGTATTGAATCATCGTCATCAGCTGCTTCCAGTCGTACTCCGGGATGCGCTCTTTCTGATAGAAGAGATAGATATATTTCTGTCCGGTGAGTCCCTTGAGGAAATCGGCGAACGCGACCAGGCTTTTTTCATCCACCCGCCGCAGGCCTTCAAGGTTGTTGAGCGCGACGGAAAAATAATCGAGCTTTTCTTCGATGGGCAGGTCGCCGGCGAGGATGTCCCGCAGGTCCCGGATCACGCTGTGATATTCCGCATTCCCGATGAGGATGTCCGCCCGGAGATGGCCCAGAAGCTGCTCCTTGATCTTATCTCTCGGCAGCCGGGCCAATGCCCCCTCGCGGATGTTGTAGGAGCGGGCCGGCGTGACGACGATCAGGTTATCGCCCGGCAGGAAGACGTTGGCGAAAAAAAGGTTGAGCGCGGTCTCGAGCTCCGGCACGTATTCCGTCATCTCGAAGAAGAGAACGAATTGCCGGATCGTTTGCGGCCGGCCTCCTTTCGCCCCTTCCTCGCGCTGGATATCGGCCTTCTTGACGAGGTAGACGGCCTCGACCGTTTGCGGAACGCCGTTGTCGAAAACCTGGAAATCCTGGAGCGTTAGGGAATCGACGAACTGACCTCCCTTGAAAACCCGGACGGGGATTTCGATGTTGAGAACGGTGACCGTGTGCTGGATGGCTTGTCCGGCCAACCCGACGGCGAGGGCCAACACGCCGCCGAGGAGGGCCGCGTTATTCAGAGAAAATCGCGTTTTCGGCATGCTGAACCTGTTATCGTTGAACCTTTCGGCGATGGCTACTTGGCGATGTAACCCGCCCGGTGGGCGACCCGATAACCGCCGCCTTTGACGCGGACGGTGAGTTCGCGGAACGTCCCGTCGGCTTTATAGTCCTTGGGCTTGTAGTAGATCAGGTAATAGTTCTCCGAAGCGTCGACCGCCCGGGTGAACGCCGCCGCGGCGTTGGCCGAGCTGTTGGAGATCCCGCCGGTGGCCCGGGCCATGTCGTCAAAGGCGTTATAGATATCTTCCGACCGTTCGACCATGATCAATTCCCCGGGCGCCGTGGCGCTATTAGCGTTGACGAAGACCGAGACGGAATTCGCCACGGCCGGTGTTTTCGTCACGAACAGGAAGTGGATGGAGATCGAAGAATCGGCGTAGGCTTTTTTGACGGCATCGACGTTGAACCCGACATCGCGGTTGAACAACTCGAAGAGTTCCAGAAATCTCATCGTCGTCGAAGGGTTGTCCAGGTTATCAAACTCGAGGCTCATCAAAAGGTTCGGGCTGAATTGGGGGATCAATTCCTTCTGATAGAACATATAGACGAACTTTTGTCCGGGCTGGTCCTTGAGATACGCGGCGAAGTCCAGGAGCCCTTTTTCATTGACGCGTCTCAAGCTTTCGAGCTTCGAGAGATAGAGGGCGTAATCATAGAGCTTTTTATCCATCTCGATCGGAAGGGGCTTCGTCTCGCTCGGCGGGGTCGCCAGGATGCGGCGCATATCATCGAGCGTGTTTCGGTACTCCGAGCTTCCCACGAGGATGTCCCGGTGGACGATGCCCCGAAGTTGTTCCTTGACCCGGTCCTTCGGCTTCTGGGCCATGGCGTCGGCGCGCAAATGATAGCTTTTCATGGGCGTGATGACAATGAGAGAGTCGCCCGGGAGGACGACCTTATCGAAGAAGTAATCCAGGGACGTATCGAGCTCGGGGAGATAGTCCGACATGTCGAAAAAGAGGGCGAACAGCCGGCCGACGGGCGGGGCGGTCGCCGTCTTCCCTTCCATCCGAAGGATGTCGGTTTTTTTGACGAGATAGACGGCGTCGATCGTCTGCGGCTTGCCGTCCTCGAACACCTCAAAATCGTTGATCGTCAGAGTGTCGATGAACGTGTCGCTCTTGAAGACCCGGACGGGAATTTCGATGTTGAGGACGGAGACTTCGTGCTGGATCTGAACGATTTGCCCGAACATCGCCGGGCCGAGAAGCGCCAGCAGTATTCCCAAAGCCCGCCGCGACAAGGCCAATTTTTTCATAGCGTGAACCTTATGATGATACCACCTCGCGGCGTGAATGTCTATCGGGTTATCCCCGCCCGCCGGGCAAGCCGAGCGTCTGGGCGACGACCTCGGCGGCCCGGGCCAAGGCGGTGTCCGCATCCGCCGCCGGCTCTCCCGCGATCTCGACGAGAGACGGGCCGCCGCCGCCCCGGCCGTTGACGATGGGAGCGACGACCGGTACCAACCGCCGCAGGTCGATCTCCAATCCGTCCGACCGGGCGAAGAGCAGGTGGCATCGGGATTCGGAAAAGGCCGCGAATAAAACGGCGAATTTCCCCTGGCGAACAATGTTCAAGGCCAGGGTCCGGACGGCGTCCGGGCCGCGGTCGCGGAACACGCGGACAATGACCGGAGAAGTCGCTGCCGCGATGATATCCCGGGCTTCATAGGACGAGGCGAGGTCTCCGAGCCGCCGCGATTCTTTTTTGGCGGCGGCGAGCTCGGCGGCCAGCTTATCCACGGAACCGGGAACG
>JBGOYP010000068.1:0-9243 GCA_041479785.1 Candidatus Aminicenantia bacterium
CGAGCCGCGGACGGCCGAGGTCACGGTGATGGACTTCGGTTTCTTCGCGCCCCGCATGGACATGCACATGTGCTCGGCCTCGATGACGACCATGACCCCGAGAGGCTCGAGGTGGGTGTTGATCAGGTCGGCGATCTGCTTGGTCAGCCTCTCCTGGACCTGGAGCCGCCGAGACAGTCCGTCCACGACCCGAGCGATCTTACTTAGTCCGACGATCCGTCCCCCTTTGGGGATGTAGGCGACGTGGGCCACGCCGGCGAACGGTAACATGTGATGCTCGCACATCGAATAGAGCGGAATGTTCTTAATCAGGACCATCTCGTCGTGCCGTTCGTGCTGGATGGCCCGGAGATACTGTTCCGGGTTTTCGTTGATTCCGCCCAGGATCTCGGCGTACATTGCGGCCACGCGCCGGGGGGTGGCCTTGATCCCGGGACGGTTCGGGTCGTCGCCCGAGCCCCGCAATATCAGGCGGACGCCGCGTTCGATTTTTTCCAGGTCCATTTTTTGGTTCGTTCGTTTCTTGGCCATCGTCGTTCAGCTCTTTTTCGAGTACGTTTCGAGCGCCCGGCGCAGAACGTCCTTCAACGGACGTCCTGTTTTCCGGGCCAGGGCCAGACAGTCGTCGTATTCCGGCTGGACGTGGACCGTTTCATCGCCGAGCGTCGCAACCTTGATGCCGACGGTCTCTCCCAGGAGCCGGACCTTATCAACCGTCCGGGCCAGCGCCCGGCGCTCGACCGGAAAATACCGGACACCGATCGAGCTCGTCTCACGAAAGACGGCTTCGATCAAGCGGTCTATTCTATCAATCGCGGCCAGGAGGGTCAATTTTGTCGCGAGCCGGTTCTTTTTCATGACGACGGGCGTGAGATGGACGTCGAGAGCGCCGAGCTCGAGGGCCCGGTCGAGGAACGCGGCCAGGACCTGAGGCGTGGAGTCGTCCACCGTCGCCTCGATGAGATAAACCTGTTTGGCCGGGTCGAACTTCGCCGCGTTGCCGAGAAAGGCGCGGAGAATATTGGGAAAGCCCGGGAGGTCGCGGCCGCCCGCGCCGTAGCCGATCCTGTCATAAACGAGCTCGGGAAAAGAGGCGAACCGCGTCACCAGCGTTTTGACGATGGCGGCGCCGGTCGGCGTCACGAGTTCGGCGTCGGCGTGAGCGGAATAGACGGGCACGTTTTTGAGGAGCTCGGCCACGGCGGGAGGAGGAACGGGGAGGATGCCGTGGGCCGTTTTGACCCAGCCCGAGCCGACGTTGAGCGGCGAACACAGGACCGGACCGACGTCGAGCCGGTCGAGAAGCCACGCGCAGCCCAGAACATCGACCAGGGCGTCGTCCGCGCCGGCTTCATGGAGATGGACGCGGTCGAACGGCTCGCCGTGGACTCTGGCCTCGGCCTTAAAAAAGTTCTCGAAAACGGCCAGGCCGCGCTCTTTGATGGGACCTGAAAACGGCGTTTTCTTAATGAACGAGGAGATGTCCTTCCATGTCCTGGCGCGCGAGCCGCGGCCCTGGACGCGGACATCGACCTTCAGGCCGCGCAGATGAGACCGTTCCGCCTCCTTGATCGTGACCTTGATGGGGAGTTTGAGCTCGGCGATCCGGGCCTTGAATTCGGCACGGGGGACTCCGAGGTCAAGGAGCGCGCCGAGGATCATGTCCCCGCTCAGGCCGGACTTCGCGTCGAAGTAGATGTATTTCATTGACGGTTTTCTCTTCTCTCAGCTCGCCGTTTTTCAAAGAATACCGTTTTTCCCCTTAAAAATCAAAAAATAAGGGGGCAATGCGCTCTTTTTCCCATTTTGTCAAGACCGGCCGAGGGAACAAAGGGATTGAGCTATCTATCGCCGAAATCAAGACATTCGGCGAGGCGCGGCAGGATGTCGCCCGCTTTTCCGCGGATCGAGATGTCCGCATAGGACGATAAAGGCGTCGGGTCCGGATTGACCTCGATAATTTTCGCTCCCGATTCGCCCGCCCGGATCGGGAGGGCCGCGGCCGGATAGACGACCGACGACGTGCCGATGACGAGCATGACCTCGCAAGCGGAGCTCGCGGCGAACGCCCGGCTGATCATGGTCGTGTCCAGGGATTCGCCAAACCAAACGATGTGGGGGCGGAGAAGCGCTCCGCAGCTCGGACAGAAAGGCGGGATCTTTTTTAACGGAGAATCAAAGTCGTCCGAAACCGTGTCCTCCTTGGTGCACCGCATTTTCCAAATGTTACCGTGGAGCTCGATGAGATTTTGCGAACCCGCCTTGGCGTGAAGCCCGTCCACGTTCTGGGTGATGAGTGCGAATTCCGGGAAACGCGCTTCCCATTCGGCCAGCGTTCGATGACCCGGATTCGGAACGACGCCGGCGATGATTCCCCGCCGCCAGTCGTACCATTCCCAGACGAGCTTGGGGTCGCGGGCGAATGCTTCAGGCGTGGCAAGGTCTTCCGCCCGGAACTGCCGCCACAAACCATGCGGCCCTCGAAACGTCGGGACCCCGGACTCGGCTGAGATGCCGGCGCCCGTGAGAACGGCGATGCGGCGGGCGCTCCGGAGAAGGTCCGCGGCCCGGCTCAAGTCCCGGTTTTCCATGTCCGTCCTTCGTCCGCCCGGGAGGATAACGTTTTTTTTAGAGAAATGCAAAAACAGCCGGCCTATCGATCAACGGTCTTGCCCTATTGCGCGCGGCAGTCCCCCCAAAGTTGACTTGTCGTTGCTAAAAAGATATATCCATATTCTTTGAGGAGGATTCATGGCCGTTAAGCGAAAGGTGAGCCGGGCTACCGCGGCGAATGCGAAACTCCCCCGGGTCGAGGTCGGAATTTTAGGCGGAACGGGACTTTACGAGATCGAGGGCATTTCCGACCTGAAGGAATACGGACTCAAAACGCCCCTCGGTGACCCGTCCGACGCTTACGTCGTCGGAACGCTCGAAGGGAGGCGAGTGGCTTTCCTCAGCCGCCACGGTCGGGGCCACCGGCTGCTCCCGATGGACATCAACTACCGGGCGAACGTCTACGGCTTTAAGATGCTGGGCGTGACGCGGATCATTTCGGTCAACTCGGTCGGGTCGCTCAGAGAGGAGATCCGGCCGCGCGATATGGTGTTCGCCGACCAGTTTTTCGATAAGACCCACCGCCGCAGCACGTTTTTCGGAGAGGGGATCGCCGCCCATATCTCTTTTGCCCAGCCCGTCTGTCCCGTCTTATCGAAGTTCTTATACGACACGGCCGTTAGGCTGGGCATCCGGGCCCATCTCGGCGGGACGTACGTTTGCATGGAGGGTCCGGCGTTTTCGACGAAAGCCGAATCGCGCATTCATCGGCTGTGGGGCGGCGACGTCATCGGCATGACGAGCGCGACCGAGGCCAAACTCTTCCGCGAAGCCGAGATCTGTTACGCGACGATGAACCTGGCCACGGATTATGACACGTGGCACACCGAGGAGGAAAACGTTTCGGTCGAGCTCATTCTCGAGAACCTGCGGCTCAACATTGATAACGCCAAAAAAACCATACGGAACGCCGTGGCCGCGCTGCCTCGCCAAGACGAGGCGGACTGCGGCTGCGGGACGGCGCTCGCCGGGGCGATCGTGACCAACCCGAAGCTCATTCCGGCGGCGAAGATAAAAGAGTTGCGACTGATCATCGGCAAATATATCAAGTAAAATGATGCCGTCATGAGTCTCGTCATCATCGGGTCGGTCGCGTTCGATACCATCGAAACGCCGAAGGAGCGGCGGGAGAAGATCGTCGGCGGCTCGGGCACGTATTGCGCCCTGGCGGCGAGCTATTTCACTCGGCCGAAGCTCGTCGCGGTCGTCGGCGACGATTTCCCCGAGGACGTGATTGCTTTCCTCAAGAAACGGAAGGTCGACCTCCGAGGTCTCGAGATTGTTTCGGGGGGGAAGACCTTTCACTGGCAGGGCCGCTATGGAACCGACCCCAACCAACGGGAGACCGTCCGGACAGACCTCAACGTCTTCCGGGGCTTCCGCCCCGAGATCCCGCCGTCCTACAAAAAGGCCGACATTCTCTTTTTGGCCAATATCGACCCGGACGTCCAGGAGAGCGTTGTCCGCCAGGTCGCCAAGCCGAGACTTACAGCGATGGACACGATCGGGCTCTGGATCAACACCAAACGCGAGGCTCTCCTCCGGGTTCTCCGTCAGGTCGACATCTTCTTCGCTAACGACGAGGAAGTCCGGATGATCTCCGGCGAGCGCAACTTGATAGCGGCCGGGAAGAGGATCCTGGAGATGGGGCCGTCGTTCGTCGTCCTCAAGAAGGGCGAGCACGGCGCTCTCATCCTCGGCCGGAACCGCGTTTTTGGGATCCTGGCCTACCCTTGCGAAAATGTCGTCGACCCGACGGGCGCCGGCGACAGCTTCGCGGGCGGCTTTCTGGGATATCTCGACAAGGTCGGGACGTTCACCTGGCCCGAGATCAAACGCGCGGCGGCCTACGGAAGCGCCCTGGCCTCGTTCACGATCGAGGATTTCGGCATCGACCGCTTCAAGACTTTGAGGCTGCGGGAGATTGAGGAACGCTTCCTCCGCTTTAGGCGCAATGCTTCCTTTTAGGAAAGGAGAAACCGATGAGAACAATGGTCAATCTGAGCCACGATGAAATCCCGACGCGATGGTATAACATCATTCCCGACCTCCCGACGCCGCTGCCTCCGCCCCTCGACCCCGCGGACGGGCCATCGCGCATCGCCAACTTGCCTAACCTGATGATCGGCGAATGCCTGAAACAAGAATTCTCTCAAGAGCCTTGGATCGATATTCCCAGCGAGATCATGGATTTATTCGCGAAGGCCGGCCGGCCGCGACCGCTGTTCAGGGCGACAAACCTGGAAAAAAAGCTTAACACCCCGGCGCGTCTTTATTATAAGAGCGAATTCTTCAGCCCGACGGGGAGTCATAAAGTCAACACGGCTCTCGCCCAGTGCTGGTACGCCAAGCGAGAGGGATTCAAGCGGGTCACGACGGAGACCGGAGCCGGGCAATGGGGGACGGCGCTGTCCTACGCCGCCGCCTTGACGGGCCTGAAGTGTACGGTCTACTGGGTCCGGAGCGTCTACAATTGGAAGAAAGACCGTCTTTCGTTGATGAAACTGCTCGGGGCGGAGGTCTTTGCTTCGCCGAGTCCCGTGACCGAATTCGGGCGGTCTCTCTATGACAAGGACCCCAACCATGTCGGCTCGCTCGGCATCGCCATTTCTGAGGGGTTGGAGGATTCTCAAAAGGACCCGACGGCGACATACAGCTTGGGCTCGGTCTTGAATCATGTGCTCCTGCACCAGACGGTCATCGGTTTGGAGACCCAAAAACAATTCGAGCTCTTCGAGGATTACCCCGATGTCGTGGTGTCCTGCCTCGGAGGAGGCTCCAACTTCGGCGGATTCGCGATCCCTTTCCTCGGGGACGTTTTGAAAAAGGGGAAAAAGGTCAAGTTCATCGCCGCCCAGAGCGAAGTGGCTCCGAATCTCCAGGGCCAATACAAATATGATTTCGCCGACTATGCGGAAATGACGCCCTTGTTGAAAATGTATACGCTGGGCCACAAAACCGACATGTTTCCGATCAAAGGCGATGGGCTGAGATATCATGGGTGTTCGCCCATTCTCAGCTTGCTCCGGAATGAAGGCTATATCGAGACGGTCGCTTATCCGGCAAACGAAAAGTACGTTTTCGAGAAGGCCAAGCTATTCATCGATTCCGAAGGGTGGCTGCCGGCGCCGGAGTCGGCTTATTCCATCTGCTGCGCCATCGACGAGGCCCTTAAATGCCGGGAATCCGGAGAAAAGAAAGCCATCGCCTTCAATATCAGCGGGCATGGATTCTTGGATATTCCCGGTTATCGGACCGTCCTGGGATTGGAATAGAGTCCCGCGAAGACATCGCCGATGCGTTTGCGCCGCTTATGATAAACGAGCCTACGGGCAGGTATTCGTCTCGTCGTAACGAACCCTCATGACCCTGCTCACGTCACCCTATGCTATTATCCTGATCGTTGCGGCGGTCGTCTCCGCCATTCTCGCCTTCGAAGGCTGGGCGCGACGGAAGATGCCCGGCGGCCTTCCGTTCTCCTTGCTCATGACGGCCGTCGTCGTCTGGGCGCTGGCCGGCGCCTGGGAGGCGGCGGTCGTCGATATCCCGCTCAAAATCCTCGCCGCGAAATTCCAATATATCGGGATCGTCTCCGTCTCGCCCCTCTGGCTCCTGTTCGCCTTAAGCTATACGCGCCGCGACCGTTGGTTGAAAAAAAGAAACGTCGCGGCCCTCTGGGTCCTTCCCGTGGTGATTTTCCTTTTGGCGGCGACAAACGAGCTTCATCGCCTGGTCTGGAACCGGATCGCGCCCGTTTCGGACGAACCCGGCGCCATTCTTGTTTACAGTCATGGCCTCGCCCTCTGGCTTAACGTCGTCTATTCCTATGCGCTGTTGTTCATCGGGACAGTGCTTCTCCTGAAAACGGTCTATCGGTCCTCGACTCTCGTCCGGAAGCAGGCCGGATTGTTAATCGCGGGGGCGCTGATCCCGTGGGTGAGCAATTTCGCTTACCTCGCTAAACTCGTCCCGGCGCCCGGCCTGGACCTCACGCCGGTCGCTTTCACGTTCACCGGGCTTCTTGTCGCGTGGAGCATTTTTCGCTACAGGCTTTTCGACCTCGTTCCCGTGGCGCATTTCGCCTTGATCAAGAACATGGGCGACGGCGTCCTGGTTTTGGACCCCCAGAACCGGATCGCGGAGGTCAATCCCGCGGCCCAGGACATGATGAGGATCCCGGCGGAGATGATCGGGTGTCCGATCGAGGACGCACTGCAGAAATATCCCAAGCTGTCCGGCCAATTTCTGGAGCTCATCCGAGCCGAAGGGGATTCTCTCGTCCCTTGTCCGGAGGAGGGGCGCTGGCTGGACGTCCGGACCTCGATGCTGACCGACAGGTATGGGGCTTTTTCCGGAAGGTTGGTCGTTCTCCGAGACCTGACAGCCTTGAAAACCGCGGAACAAGAACAACTGAACTCCCTCGAGCGAATCCGCCGTCAGCAGGCGGCGGTCGTGACGCTTGCGACCTCGGCGGCCATCGCCGGGGGCGATTTCAAAGCGGCCGCCCGCGAGATCGCCCGGACCGCGGCCCACGCGGTTCAAGTCGAACGCGTCGGCATTTGGCTCGGCAACTTCGAGACCGGCCTCCGCTGCGAGGACCTTTACGAGCTCTCCAAGGATGCCCACAGCGAAGGGCTGGTTCTCGAGGCGCGTCATTATCCGGATTATTTCGCGGCGCTCGACTCCGGCCGGGCGATCGACGCCCACGACGCTTGCCGTGATTCCCGAACCCTGGAGTTCTGCGAAGGATATCTTCGTCCAAATGGGATCATGTCGATGCTGGACGCTCCGGTTCGGGTCTCCGGTACGCTGGCCGGAGTCGTTTGTTTCGAACATATCGGCCCGCCGCGAACCTGGCTGGCGGACGAGGTTCGTTTTGCCGGAGAGGTGGCCGATCAAATCGCCCAAGCCCTTTTAAACGCCGAGCGGAAGAAATCCCAGGACGTCATCCAGAGGCGCGAGAAGCGGCTGCGTTTCATCACGGAAAACATGGTCGACGCGATCATGCAGATCGACGCCGATACGACCATCCTGTTCGTCAGCCCGTCCGTCAAGCGGGTCTTCGGTTACGAGATTGCCGACGTGCTCGGGAAGACCGTCGCCTCGTTCACCCATCCTGACGACTTGGCTTGGGTGCAAAAGGAATATCGAGGCGCGGTCGAAGCCAAAGCGTCCTCGGTCCGGCTGGAATACCGGGCCCGGAAAGCCGACGGCTCATATATTTGGCTGGAATCCGAAGTCCATATCGTTTACGGCGCGGACGGCGCCTACGCCGGAGCGATCTTCGGTTCGCGCGATATGACCAAGCGCAAAGAGGCAGAAGAGGCGCTGAGGAATTCCCTCCTGGAAAAAGAGATTCTGCTCCAGGAGATCCACCATCGCGTCCGGAACAACATGCAGGTCATCTCGAGCCTGCTCAATCATCAATCCCGTCTTGTCAGCGACCCCGCGGTCATCGAAATGTTTCGGGAGAGCCAGAACCGCATCCGCTCCATCGCCATGGTCCATGAGAAGCTTTACCGGTCGACGGATTTGTCCCGGATCGACTTCTCGGATTATATTCAAGCCCTGATCATCCATCTCTTCAATTCCCTCCAGGTCAATCCGAAGCAGGTCCGGCCCCGGACGGAGATCGAGGCCATCGAGCTGGACATCACCATGGCCATCCCGCTGGGACTGATCGTGAACGAGCTGATCACGAACGCCCTCAAGCACGCCTTTCCGGGCGGACGGCACGGCGAAGTGCTCATTTCCTTCAAGCGGGCGGCGGAGGGCCGGCTGCGGCTGGCCGTCAAAGACAACGGCGTCGGCGTGCCCGAGGGCAAGGATTACGAACGGTCGGGCTCGCTCGGCCTTCAGATCGTCCGCATGCTCGTCGACCAGGTGGATGGCGAGCTCGACGTTCAAAGCTCAGCCGGAGGAACGGAAATGGTACTCTCGTTCCCGGAGCCGAAGCGCGCCGCTTGAGCGCGGAGGCGAGGCTACCTGATTCGATAGAACCACATCAGCGGCAGCCAGAGCTGATGCCCGTAAGGAATTTTTTTGTGGTTGACCAGGACGTCCGTGGTCTCCCAGTCGTGGACGAGGGAAAATAGGGCGAAGAGATCCTCGACCTCCGCCGGCGTGTAAACGGCGCTGTGCCTGACCCATTCGCCCTCGCCTTCGACCTTATAGGTCGGATTTCTCTTGGCGAGCGCGACCGCCTTCTCGTAATCGGGGGTCATTTTATAGCCGAAGACGACCGTGATCCGGAAGGATTTGGCTTTCGTGCTCGGCGCGAGGATGTCCTCGAGCTTCTCCTGGGTCGCCCTGTCTTGCGCCATGGCTTTAGTCTATCAATTTTCCCGCCGACCTTCAATCCCGCCCGCCCTGATAACGGTGACACAATACCTATTTCCCCAATTTCCGAATCCTTTCTGGGAGTCGCCCGGACTCGCCTGAAGGAGGGCTCGGGGCAGAGGACCGTCGGCACGCCGGTTTCCCCGGCGAGGAAGCGCTCGGGATATGCCGCCCGTCACCACGCGGATTTTCCCCGGCGCGGAAAATCCGCTCGACCTCGCTCTCGAGCTCTCAGAAAAGCTGCGCTTTTCTGATCCATGCCCGCTCTCGCTCTCGGATGGGTTCCGAGCG
>JBGOYP010000069.1:0-9239 GCA_041479785.1 Candidatus Aminicenantia bacterium
CAGCGCGCGGGCGTGCCGCGGATGATCCTGCCCGCCCCGAACAAGAAGGACCTCATCGACATCCCCAAAGCCGTGAAGCGCGACATGACGTTCATTTTCGTCGAGAACATCGGCGAGGTGCTCGCCAACGCGCTTAAAAAGACGAAGTGAGGTGGGGGTCGGGCCCGCGATTATTTACAGGCGAACGTTCCCGAGAAGGCGATTTCCGCCGGCCCGGTTTGGTAGACTTTTTCTTTTTCCCCGGCCCATTCGACGAGCAGCGAGCCCAGGCTCGTCCTGACCCGGACATTCCGTCCGGTGAGGTCCTTAAGGATCGCGGCGACCGCGGCGCCGCACGAGCCGCTGCCCGAGGACAGCGTTTCCCCAACGCCCCGTTCCCAGAAGAGGACCTCGATCTCCTCCCGGCTGTGGACGCGGACGAATTCGACGTTGGTCTGGTTGGGAAAGGCCGGGTGGGATTCGATCTCGCGGCCGGTCCGGTGCCATTCGATCCGGTCCGGCAGCCGGTCGACGAACACCGCGCAATGCGGGTTTCCCATAGAAATGATCGTGACCTTCGTCGGTTTCCGGTTGACCGTCAGCGGATAGTCGATGAGCCGGGCGTGGTCCGACCCGTCGTCGAAGGGGATATCGCGAGAGGTCAACCGCGGCACGCCCATCTCGACCTTGATCGTATAGAGGCGGCCGTTCCCCTCGATCAGCTCGCATTCGCGGTCCCCGGCGGAGGTTCGGAATCGGATCTTGGGCGTTTCGACGGCGCGCCGGGAATAAAGGAAGGCCGCCGCGCAGCGGAGCCCGTTTCCGGAAATCTCGGCTTCCGTTCCGTCGGCGTTGAAAATCCGGAAATTCACGATTCCCCGGGCTTTGTTCTTGACTGTGATCAGGAGGAGGCCGTCGGCGCCGACGCCGGTATGGCGTTCGCAGACCCGTCGGGCCAGGTCGCCGATGCTCGGAACTTCGGCCGCGTCCTCCTGGCCGACGATCAGGAAATCGTTGCCCAAGGAATGGACTTTGGCGAAGTCGATCAAGGGATTCTGATCGTAACTATGAAATCCTGCGCCCGTCCGCCGTCGGATTCCCGGCGAACCAGGAGAAGAAGGGCCTCGCCCGTCTTCTTCTTGGCGATAATCGCGTCCCATTCCTCTTCCGTGGAGACCGTCTGGCGGTTGACCTCGCGGATGATGTCGCCGGCCTGCAGGCCTTTGCGGCCCGCGTCGCTCGTGGGGTCGACATCGGTGACGAGGAGTCCCTTCGTGGTTGACAATCCATAGCGGCGGGCGAGGTTCGGCGTGAGAGCCGTGACTTGGAGTCCGATGTCCCTTTGGCTCCTGGACGCGGAGGCTTGAGTTCCTTGATCCTCGAGCTCGGACACGGTCGCGGTAATGATTTTTTCCTTGCCGTCCCGGATGATCTTGAGGTCGACCTTCGTCCCCGGCTTGGCGTCGGCGATCCTCATCCGCAGGTCGCTGCCGCTGTCGATGGCCTGGCCGTTGAGCTCGATGACCACGTCGTACTGCTTCAGGCCGGCCTTGTCGGCGGGGGTCCCGGGTTCGACCGAGTTGATCAGCGCGCCTTTGCGCGAGGACAGGTTCAGGCTCTTGCGCGTGTCCTCGTCGATCGGCTGGCCGGGAATGTTGATGCCCAGATAGCCGCGAATGACCTTGCCTCTATCCTTGAGCTGGGCAACGACCTTCTTAGCCATGTTCGAGGGGACGGCGAAGCCGATGCCGATATTGCCGCCGTTCATCGCGGGCGTGAGGATGTTGCTGTTGATCCCGATGACATCACCCTTCATGTTGACGAGCGGTCCGCCCGAGTTGCCGCGGTTGATGGCCGCGTCCGTTTGGATATAGTCCTGATAGCTGCCCGGGTCGAGGTCGATGAGCTGGCGGCCTTTGGCGCTGACGATTCCCGCCGTGACCGTGTGCTCCATGCCCAGGGGATTGCCGATCGCCAGGACCCATTCACCGACCTTGACGGCGCCTGAATCGCCGAGCTCGGCGAAGGGCGCGTTCTTCGTATCGACCTTGATCAAGGCGACGTCCGTCCTGGGGTCGCTGCCGATGATTTTGGCTTGGAATTCATCCCCGCTGGCGGTGAAGACTTTCACTTTCTGTCCGTTCTCAACGATGTGGTTGTTGGTGATGATATAACCGTCCGCGCTGATAAAGAAACCCGTCCCTTGAACGGTGACTTTTTGCTCCGCCGGCCGCCGGCTCGGGCTTCCGAAGAACTTGTCCCAGAAGTCATTCCCGGGGCCTTGGTCAAAGCCGAACGCCGCCTGGCGTTCAACCTTTTCGCACTCGACTTTAACGACCGTTGGCCCGACTTTGTCTGAGATTTTAGCGAAATCCAAGTCGGGCTTAGCCGGAGATGATTGGGCGAAGAGCGCGGATCCCATAGGCTCTCCGGATTTATCCAGGAAGCTTTTTTGCGGAGCTTTTTGTTCAGGGAGGTAAACGAAGATATATCCGGCCAGCATGATCCCCAGGACGAAGCTGGCCAACGAGATTAAAAATATTTTTTTCATGAAAAATCGCCTCCGTATCTTACGTGATATCTCGCGATTAGCCGTCAAATGTAAAAAAATAAGATAGCATAAAACAGGCTGGAATTCAAACCGGCCTGGCCCTGCGGACGGCCGCACTCCGAAGCGGACGTTTTTTGATGCATCACAAGATTGTTAAAACACCCGGCCGACCGGAAGAGTTGCATTTCGGCGCGAGACCAGCTATAAAAACGGAGGGCCGTTCCTCGGGGACGACCGCTCGAAAAACCATGAAAAAAGGCCTGTTAGTCGTATTCGAGGGGATCGACGGGGCGGGGAAATCCACCCAAGCTCGGGCCCTGGTCCGTAAGCTGAGGGCGTTGGGGCACGACACGGCTTATTTCCGGGAACCCTCCCGGGGCCGATGGGGCCGGGAGCTTAAACGGAAAGCGAAAACGACGGGTTCGCTGACCCCGGAGGAGGAGCTCGCCCTGTTCCAGGCCGACCGGCGCGATAACGTCGAACGCAATCTCAAACCCGCCCTGCGCCGGGGGCGCATCGTGGTCCTGGACCGGTATTATTTCTCGACGATCGCCTATCAGGGGGCTAAGGGGATCGACCGAACCAGGATTCGCCGTATGAACGAACGGTTCGCGCCCCGGCCCGACCTGGTCTTCGTTCTCGATATCGGGGCGGCCGAGGGACTGGCCCGGATCGCGAACCGGAAATCGAAAGACCTGTTATTCGAACGGGAATTGTATCTCGTCCGCGTCCGGCGGACCTTCCGGAGTTTCCGCGGGCGCGGCATGATCCACGTCGATGCGCGCCGAGGTCGGGAGGAGATCCGTCGGCTCGTCCTGGATACGACGCTGGGTCTCCTTAAAAAACGGGCCTGATTCTGCTATAGTAATCAGTCATGATCTCCGTGCGGAAGCTCTTCCGGCCGAGGAACCTGGGTCTCCTCGTTCTCCTGGCTACGGCGCTGTTCTTCGGCGCCCTTGTCGGGACATATATCGCCGTCAAAAAAACCGTTCCGGACGTTAAAATCCTGGAAACCTTCGAGCCGAGCCTTTTGACGACCATCTACGCCGACGACGGGACGGTCATCAAGGAGATCGGGCCGGAAAAGCGGATCGTCGTCACCTACAGCCAGATCCCGGATGTCCTGCGGAACGCCATCTTGGCGACCGAAGACCCCCGGTTCTTCAAGCATAAAGGCATCGACCTGCGCGGCATCCTCCGGGCGGTCTGGCAGAATACCATCAAGATCTTCAGGCGCAGCAAATTCGAGGGAGGAAGCACGATCACCCAACAGCTGGCCCGCAAACTCCTCCTTCATCCCCTTCAGACCCTCCAGCGTAAGTTCGCCGAATGGTTTCTAGCCGTCGAGATCGAGCGCAAGTATTCGAAGGAAAAACTCTTCGAGATGTATTGCAACCAGTTCGAGCTCGGCCACGGCGCGTTCGGGATCGAAGCCGCGGCGCACCTCTATTTCGGGAAGAGCGTCGTTGATCTGACGCTGGACGAAGCGGCCATGCTCGCCGGCATTTTCCGCGGACCGTCCCGCTACTCGCCGTACCGTCATCCGGCCGCAACGCTCGAGAGGCGCAACCACGTCCTCAACCGCATGGTCGAGGAAGGGTATATTCCCAAAGCCCAAGCCGAGGACGCCAAGAAAAAGCCTCTGGGGGTCCTGCCCCTGGGCCGCGAAGGCAGCGTTTTCGGCGCTTATTTCTTCGAGGAAGTCCGCAAGTCGATCGTCGTGACGTACGGCGAGGACGCGCTCTACCGAGGCGGGCTGCATATTCACACGACCATGAACATCGCTTACCAGAAGTTTCTCGAAAACGGACTGACGGACGCCCTCCAGGGCCTGGACAAACGCCGCGGGTTCCGCAAGGACAAAAAGAACCTGCTCGAGGACGCGGAGTTCAAGGCCAAGGGGCAGAAACTCGAGGATGCCTCGCTCAAATCCTGGCTGACGCCCAGGGTCGAGCCCGGGGACATCCTCGACGCCATCGTCCTCGCAGTCGGCAAGAAAGATGCCCAGGTCAAGGTCAAGAGCTTCGTCGCCACCATGCCGAACGACGACATCGACTGGGCCTTTGCCGATTACGCCGACAAGACCAAACGGTTCGACCGGATCATCAAGGTCGGCGACGTGATCCAGGTCCGGGTGAAAAGCAAGGACGACGCTAAAAAAACGCTCCGGGTCTCGCTCGACCAGACGCCCAAGGTCCAGGGCTCCGGGATCGCCGTGGACCCGCGGACCGGCCAGATCAAAGCGATGGTCGGCGGCTACTCCTTCCAGACCAGCCAGCTCAATCGGGCGATGCAGACGTTCCGCCAGGCGGGGTCCTCGATCAAGCCCTACCTATATACGGCCGCGCTGGAGAACGGGTTCACCGCGGCCAGCCGGGTCGTGGACGAGCCGACTGATTTCGAGGACAAATGGTCCCACGAGATTTGGTCGCCCAAGAATTATGACCGCCAATACGAGGGTATGGTGACGCTGCGTACGGGGATCGAGGAATCGCGCAACGTCGTCACGGCCAAGGTCCTGGAACATATCTCGCCCCAGGTCGGTGTCGATTATTGCAAGAAATTCGGCATTTCCTCGACCCTTTATCCTTATATGTCCCTAGCCCTGGGCACGTTCGACGTCAGCCTCCTTGAGATGGTTTCGGCGTATTCGACGTTCCCCAACAAGGGTATCCGGATCAAACCCTACTTCATCACGAAGATCGAAAACCGGGACGGGAATATCCTCGAGGAAAATAAAGTCGAGTCCGAGGAAGTCATCTCTCCCCAAACGGCGTATTTAATGACCTACCTCATGCAGGGCGTCGTCGAGCGAGGCACGGCCCGGGCCGCGGCCCCGCTGCTCAACGACCTCGCGCTCGCCGGCAAGACGGGCACGACGGACCGTTACACGGACGCCTGGTTCATCGGATTCTCCCCGTCGCTCTGCGCCGGATTCTGGGTCGGTTATGACGATCCCAAAAACGTCCTCGGGGCGAACGAAACGGGAGCGGTCGCGGCGCTTCCCGCTTGGGTCGATTTCTTCAAGAACGTCGTCGCGGCTGATAAGAAAAAAGCGCAAGAGGCCGGGACGGAGTTCGTCCGGGAGGATTTTGACGTTCCGTCCAATATCGTGTTCAAGGCGATCGACTTAAAGACGGGCCTCCTGGCCCAAAAGATCTGCAAGTGGCGCTTCATGGAAGCGTTTCTCGAAGGGAACGAGCCGGTCCGGTTCTGTTCGTACGAAGACCATATGATGACTCTGAACTACTCTTCAGCGTCCGAGGCCGGCGAAGAACGCATCATCCGTCGCTGATAATCTCCGGACGGCGCTTTCGTCCCGAACCGGTCACGATTATACCCGGAGAAAAAAACAGCGGGGAAGGCCTGTTCGGCCTTCCCCGGTATAAGAGGGGAGTTGAATGAAAGAAGTGCCTATTTTTTCCGGATAGTTCCGCCCGACCGGGCGCCGCCCGAGGACCCGCGGGACACGGACGGAGGCGAAACCGAACGCGACCCGCCGATTGATCCCCGGGAGATCGAGCCCGAGGACGTCCGGGACGATCCGCCGCTTGAGCCTGAGAAGGACCGGAAGATCCGGTCCAGGACCGATCCGGACGAAGAGACCCGGCTTCCGCTCGTCGAGCCGCTCTGCTTACTCGCGTCCCTCGACGGGAATCCGAAGCTTTGGACGCGGCTCGGGAAGGTATTCGAACCGAGGCTGCCCGGATCGCCCTCTTTTTTACGGATTATGCGTTCGGCGCCGGGCCGGCTCGTGACCGTCGCCGGTTTGCCCTCGCCCTGGCCGGTTCGGCCGGAGACCGCGGGATCCGGGCCCTTCGCCCCGACCCGCTTAACGGTCTCACTGACCTTCGAGGCGTCGCTCTTCGTGTCTCGGATCATCCGTTCAGGGACGACCGAGGGGGCCGGTTTTCCGACCTTTTCCAGCGTCGTCGATTCGCCGTTTTTCCGCATGATGATCTTGTTCCCGCCGCCCATTTGTTCGATGGAGATCTTCCGTTCGGCAGACGGCTTGAGGGTCAAGGCCCGTTCCGTCAGGTTGACCTTGTTGATGGACCGGAGGGCGTCAGGTCCGAGAGCGGCCCGGCGGATATCCGGCGATTGGAGCTGGTTGCGGGTGATGATCGTTACAGCCCTCGAATTCACGGGATAATCTCCGCGCCAGCCGCGGCCGTAATACATGTTATCGATGATGATGCCGGGGTAACCCCAATAGCTCATCGGGGCCCAACCGAAGTAATAATCATCCCACCACCAGTTGACCCAGGCCGGACCCCACATGTTCATCGGGATCCAATACCAGCCCATGTTGTAGCCCCAATGCCAACGGCCGTAATGGAAGGGCGCCCAGCCCCACGGTTCGTACGGGATCCAGCTCCAGCCCGCCATGGACAGCCAAGTCCACCGGCCGTTGTAGTAGGGACGCCAATCGGCTCCGACACCGCGGGGCGCCCAGACGTAACCGAATTCAGGCTGGTAGACCCAATCGCCGTATTCGGCGAGTTCGTATTCGTATTCCTCGAGTCCGGAGGGGAGATAGCTCTTTCCGTATTGTTTGAAGACCTCGGAGGTCCTTTTTTCATTGAAGCGGTCGAACGAATCGTCCGGCACGGCCATGAACGTCCGGGGCTTATCGATGAAGCGTCCTTCCGATAAGCTGATCCGCTGTTCGCTTTTAACCAGCACCGACCCTTCCTCGCCCGAGGCTTCGACGACACCGGCGAAGACCATGATCTCGGTTTCCTTGTTTTCTTGGACGTTGATCCGGTAGACTCCCTTATCCAGGACGTAGAATGACGCGTCCGAGGTCAGGATCTCGATGTCTTTTTCCTTGCCGAGCGTATTGATATCGAAATAGGCGCTCCCGGCCCAGACCCGGATCCGGGTGAGCGTGCTGTCTTTCTTGGGAAGGTTCATGAAGTCGATCTTGGTGTTCTGGTCGATGCGGATAAAATTCCTTTTTCCGAGAGAGATCTCGGCCCGTCCTTCCGTGGTGCCGATCCGGTCCCCTTCGGCGACGGGCATATTGACTTGCCCCTGCTCGAAGCCGAGGTCGGCCGCCCGCTGGAGATAGACATTGCCGGTGACCAGACTCAGGCGGGCGAAGGAATCTTCGACATATTTCGCCTCTTGCTTCGCCTCCTGGGCGAAGACGCCCGAGGCTATGACGAAAACGGCCAGCGTGACAAAGGCCAGTCTTTTCATCTTCGTTCTCCTTCCAACCTACTTAATGCAAATTCCATACCAATTCTCTTGCCTGATTTCTCGGGGTTTTCCCTGAAATTGTGTCCCCAAAAGGTGACGATTGTCTCAGGGCGGTCGTCAGAGCGGCCAGTATCTCTTCTGCACGTCGAAGACCGGACTGATCTCTTTCCGGGCGGCGGTCGAAATCTCGGCTTTGACCAAAGACGGTCCGGCCGAGCCGGAAATCCTCGTCAGGACCCGCCTGCTGCCTTCGGCCAAGCCCGTAAAATCGTACCCGCCCTCGAGAACGAAGAGAAGGCGGCCGTGGCAGAGCCGTTGCGCCATTTCTAAGAGCTCCGAGGCCAGGCCGTCGAACCCGTCCGGCGTGACGTTCATGCCGCCGAGCGGGTCCGCGGCGTAGATGTCGAACCCCGCCGAGACCAGGATAAACTCCGGCCGGAAGGCCGCCGCAATCGGGCCGAGGATATTCCGGAAAATGAACAGGTAATCGCCGTCGCCTTTCCCCGGCGCTAAAGGCACGTTGACGGTGAATCCCTCGCCGGCCCCGGCCCCGACTTCGTCCCAATAGCCCGTCCCCGGATAATAAGGGAATTGGTGCGTTGAGAAGAATAGAACGTCGCTCCGGTCGTAAAAAGCGTGCTCCGTCCCGTTCCCGTGGTGGAGGTCCCAGTCGGCGATGAGGACGCGCTCCAGCCCGCGGCGGCGGACGAGATGCTCGGCCGCGATAGCGATGTTGTTGAAGACGCAGAATCCCATGCCGCGGTCCCGCTCGGCATGATGGCCGGGCGGACGGACGAAGGCGAAGCCGTTGTCTATCCGGCCGTCCAGGACCGCGTCGGCCGCGTTCATCGTCGCGCCGGCCGCGATCAGCGCGGTTTCGTAGGATTTTGCTGTGAGCGAGGTGTCCGCGTCGAGCATGACGTGCCGGCGGCCGGCCGTCCTTTCGATCAGATTCACATAATCCGGAGAATGGACGTATTCGATTTCGTGGCGCAAGGCCGGCCGCGGTTCGACGGAGGCGAGCGGGAAGGGAAGCCCGCCCTCGATCATTCCGTAGATCGCCTCGAGACGTTCCGGGCCCTCCACGTGGCCCGCGCCGTAATTATGGTCGAGAAACCGACGGTCCTTGACGATCCCTGTCATCGGGCGACCTCTCTATTTCTTCGGAAAAAATATTTCGAGCTCCTCGGGCCTGGGCTTGGGCGTCAACAGGCTGACGAGGATGAGCGTTCCGATCGAGGCCACGAGGGCCGGGTAGATCAGGGGGATCCCCCAGGGGTCGCCTTCGGGAGCTAGGCCCGACGGAAGAAGGCCGGGGAGGATTTTCCAGACGACGCAAACGATCGTCCCCGATAGGATGGAGGCGATACCCCCCGCTTTGGTCGCTCGCTTCCAAGTTAAAGCGGCCAGGAGCGTCGGGGTGATCGCCGCGCCGTAGATGGAGTAAGCGAACATGGCTTGGCCCAGGACGGACCGCATTTTAGTCGCGAGGAAGAACGCGATG
>JBGOYP010000070.1:0-9220 GCA_041479785.1 Candidatus Aminicenantia bacterium
CCAGGACAAGGAGCGCTACCAATCCGGATACGAACAGGCGCTCTATCTTATGAAGCAGGCGCCCGTCACCAAGCGCCTTCTCCGCGAGCTGGGCACATCGGGGCTGGTCGAGCTCATCAACGTCATCAGCATGCTTCCCCACCGGAACTTTCAGGACACGCGCCACGACGAGGAGAACCTCGCCCGGGTCTCGGGCGAAACGATCGCCCGGACCATTCTCGAACGGGCGGGCGGCTGTTTCCTCTGCCCCATCGGCTGCCAGCGGCACACGCGACTCGAACGGGACGGTCGGACTGAACACGGGGAAGGCCCCGAATACGAGACCGTCGTCATGATGGGTCCGGTCTGCGACGTCTACGACCTCGAAGCGATTACGCGGGCGAACTATCGCTGCAATGAGCTCGGTATCGACACCATGAGCTTCGGCGGGACGGTCGCCTGTCTGATGGAGCTCTCCGAGCGCGGCTTGGTCCCGCCCGGCGCGGAGGACGGCCTCGACCTTCGATTCGGCAACGGGGCCGCGCTCGAACGCCTCGTCGTCGCCGCGGCGTATCGCCGCGGGATCGGCGACGCGCTGGCCGACGGCGCGGCCCGTCTCGCGGCCCGGCACGGCGGGGCCGAGTTCGCGATGACCATCAAGAAGCTCGAAATTCCCGGTTACGACCCGCGCGCGTCGTTCACCCAGGCCCTCGGCTACATGACGTCGCCGACGGGCGCTTGCCACTTGCGCGGCGGCTATGCCGTTTCGCTGGCTTTTTTCGGCGGCACCCGGGAGATCCCGCGCTTCAGCCTTCTTCAGTCGCCGTTCGCCGTCCGCAATATGCAGAACAAGGGCATCCTCCAGGACAGCCTGGGCATCTGCCGGTTCACCGGATTCGCCTTCGATGTCGGCCCTTGGGCACGGATGATGACCGGTGTCACGGGGATGGATTTTTCGGAAGCCCGTCTCGAGGAGATCGCGAACAGGATCGCCTCGCTCGAACGGCTGTTCAATTATGAGGCGGGCGCGGACGCCGCCGTCGACCTCCTCCCGCCGCGGTTCAGCGAGGTCCCGATCGTCGTCGCCGGCGAACGCAAGGTCGTGTCTCGCGTCGACCAGGAACGGATGCTTCGCGATTACTACGAGGTCCGCGGCTGGAACGACGCCGGCCGACCGACGCCGGCCCTGCTCGAACATCTCGGCCTCGAGGAGCGAACGCGATGAGCCAACGTCCATGGAAAGTGACCGAGGAGATCCTCCGGCTGTTCCGCGGGGTCGGACGGGCATCCCTCCTCTACGATATCCAGGATAGCCACAGCGGCAACATGGCGGTTAAGGTGAAAGACGATCAGGGGCGGGAGGAAATCATCATTACCGCGACGGGGTCCCAGAAAGGGGACCTCGAGCCCGACCAGCTCTGCTTTCTCTCGCCGACCGAAACGGACTACGGCTACTATAAAGCGTCCTCCGAGACCGACATTCATGCCCGGATTCTGGCCCTCCCGGGCATCGGGGCGTCCATGCACGTCCATGCCAAAGAGCTGGCCATCACCACGCTCGACGACGCCCCGAAACCGGCGAGGCCTCCCGATTTCGTACCCATCGACCCGCTGGGCTGGTATTATCTCGGCGGCCATGTTCCCGTCGACTGGTTCGCGGTCCCGAGCGGTTCGCCCGAGATGACCGCGCTCGTTCCCGAGAGGCTGGCCGAGCATCCGGCGACGGTCGTCCAGGGCCACGGCACATTCGTCCGGGCCCGGACCCTTGAAGAGGCTTTCTTCCTGGCCTGTGTCGCGAACAACGCCGGCCAGATCGTCCGGCAAGCGCGAAAGCTGGACGTAGACGTCGAGCGTTTGCGCGACGCTATCAAGGCGGACCCGGCGGCCCATTTTAGCTTTGCGCCGGATGCCTACACCGTCCAGGGCGACGAGGTCTGCGATTTTCCCGAGGAGACAGAGATCCTCAAGGAGTTCCAAAAGGCTGGGGCGCGGATCTTCGAATCGCGGCTCTCGCCGTTTCACACCGGCTCCATGTCGGTGCGCGGCGTGAACGATCTCCTCTACGCGCCGAAAGCCTCCATGCCGCGCGAGGTCGGCGGCCCGCTGCTCAGAACGGCGCTGCGGCCGGAGGTGGGAGACCCGCCCGAGCTTGCGATGCACAAGGCGATCTATGCCGAGACCGATTACCAGACGGTCATGCACTGCTGGGTCCCCGAAGCCGAAGCGCAGGCCCACTTCCGCTATCCGGGCGAATCCGAGCCGGCCGGCCGGATCGTCCCGATCGACGCCGAAGGGAGTTTCATGTATCTGGTCGTTCCCATCGTGCCCCCCCACGCCGGAACGGGCTCGATCATCCGGTTGCTCCATGACTACAAGGTCGTGGTCGTGCGCGGCGGAGGAGTATGGGCCGTCGGGCAGCAATCGATCTCCGAAGTGCTCCACCACCCGTCCTCCGTCCGGGAAATATGTCTTTATCGGATCGGCGCCTTCGAGCGGGGGCTGGATTTGAGGAAGATGGAGCCGGCGAAGGCGGGGAAGTGGTAATAAAATGTCCTTGAACGAGTTCATCGACAAAGCCGTGGCGGCCGGAGCCGAGGTCGTCCGGCTCGAGAGCACGGGCGCGGCGGTCGCGTATCTTAAAAAATACCTCGGGGACAACGGCGTTTGCGCGATTCTCGTCTCGCCCGAGCTCAAAACGCGGCCGCCGTTTTGTGACGAATTTTCCGGGGCCCCGGAGAAGCCGCCCGCGGGGGAGCCCTGGGCCGATGTCGGGGTCGTCGCCGCCGACTATGGAATCGCCGAAACCGGAACGCTCGTCCGCTTCGACCGGAGCGACGACGACAAAAACGTCTGGACGCTCCCCGAGGTTTGCTTCTGTTTCCTCGAGCGGAACCGGGTCGTTCCGGCGCTTGACGCGATCGCTCCCTTTCTAACCGAACACCTGGCTCGGACCGACCTTGCCTCGCCGCAGGTTTCGCTCGTCACCGGCCCGAGCCGGACGGCGGATATCGAAAACCAGCTGACGATCGGCGTCCACGGGCCGTCGCGGCTCATCATCCTGCTGACATGAAGATCGACCCCTCGCTCAAAAACGTCCTCCAGGATTTTTCCCGGAGTTACCGGGCCAAGCGGTCGAACGTCCTCCAGGGCTATGACTTCGAAGCCTTGAGAACCGCGCTGGCCGAGGTCAAGGACAAGGCCTTGACCCGGAACGCCGAGCTCCTGTCCGAATTCGAGAAAAACGCCCGGGCGCATGGAACCATCGTCTTCCGAGCCCGCGACGGCCGGGAGGCCAACGAGCTCGTCCTGAAGATCTGCCGCGATCACGGCGTCACGAAGATGGCCAAGGGCAAGTCCATGGTCAGCGAGGAGACGGGGCTCAATGGCTTTCTGGCGAAGCGCGGGGTCGAGGCCCGCGAGACCGACCTGGGCGAATGGATCGTCCAGCTCGGGGCCGAGTCTCCAACGCACATGGTCATGCCCGCGATCCACATGACGCGCGGCGACGTCGCCGCCCTGTTTTCCAAAAAACTGGGACGCACGGTGCCCGACGACATCCCCTCGCTCGTCCGGATCGCGCGCGGCGAAATGCGCCGCGAGATCTTCACCGCCCAGGCCGGACTGACGGGAGCAAACGCCCTGATCGCCGAGAGCGGCGCGATCATGCTCGTCACGAACGAAGGCAACGGCCGCCTGGTGACGACCGTCCCGCCCGTCCACATCGTCCTGGCCAGCATCGAAAAAGTCCTGCCGTCGGTCCGCGAAGCCCTCCTGCTCCTCAAGCTCCTGCCCCGCAACGCCACGGGACAGTCGATCACGAGCTACGTCTCGTTCATCGCCGGACCGCACGCCGCCGCCCAGTATGTCATCATCCTCGACAATCACCGGACGGAGATGGCCGCAGATCCCGTATTCCGCGACGCCCTGCGCTGCATAAAATGCTCGGCCTGTCTCAACGTTTGCCCGGTCTATCAGATGATCGGCGGCGAAGAGTATGCGCATATTTATATGGGCGGCATCGGAACGCTGTTCACGGCGTGGATCTACGGCCTGAGGGCGTCGAAAGCCCTGGCCCGCCTCTGCCTGCGGTGCCATCGCTGCGAAGCCTACTGCGCGACGAAGATTCCGATCGCGGACCTGATCACGGCGCTCGCGGAAAAAATCAATCGCGAGGCCGGGCGCGCCCTCTGGAAACGGTTCGCCTTCGACGGCGTGCTCGGAACGCCGCGCCTGCAAAAAGCGGCGTTCGGCGCGGCGCGTTTAGCCCGGCGCGCGATCGCAAGCGGCGACGGTTATGCGCGCCGGCTCCCGGCCTGGATGAAAAAATACGATAGGTTCCGGGCCCTCCCCGCGCCGGCGCCCCGGCCGTTATCGCGGACGTTCGGACGGGTGATCGCGTCCGAGGCAACGGCTAAGCCTTCGGCCAAGGGTTCGGTCACGCTCTTCGCCGGGTGTCTCGTCGAACATTTTTATCCCGAGATCGGGCTGGCCGGCGCCCGCGTCCTGTACAAACTCGGCTATGACGTCAAGCTTGCCCCGCCGATGTGCTGCGGGTTCCCGATGTCCAATGCCGGGTTTCGCAGGGCGTCCGGAAAAGCGTTCTCCGCGCTCCTCGAGAAATTCCGGACCGGCGGTCCGGTCGTGACGTTTTGTCCGACGTGCTCGACGATGCTGGCCGCCCGCGGACCCGAACTCGTCAAAAACGAGAAGGCGCGCCATCTGGCCTCGTCCATCGTCCCGTTCAGCCGGTTCGTCCTCGAAAAAGAGAGGTCGGCCCTCGCCGCATGGTCCCGCCCTTCACCCGGACCGGCGCGGGTCACGTACCATGATTCCTGCCACCACAAACATCTTCTGAAAGCGTCCGGAGAATCCCGCGAGCTCGTCCGCCTGGCCCTTGGGACGGCGGTCGTCGAAATGGACGAACCCGACGCGTGCTGCGGGTTTGCCGGAAGCTTCACCGTGGATAATCCGGAGATTTCTGCGGCGTTGCTCGCCGACAAGCTGGCCGCCATCGAACGGACGGGCGCCGACGAAGTCGTCCTGGATTGTCCCGGCTGTTTGCTCCAGGTCCGGGGCGGGTGCTATCGGAATGGGCTGGCCGTCCGCGTCTCGCATACGGCCGAAATCCTCGACCGGGCGCTCCGCGGATATCCGCGGAGCTGACTCGCTCAAGCTTGAATCGCTCCGAAAAACGCCGCAAACCGCTCGTGCGGAACGGCCACGTTGACCCGGGCGTAGCGAGCGGCCGCGGCCTTGTTGGACTCGGTGAACGACTCGAGCGACATGCTGCCGATCCGGCCGGCGAGAAGCGCGGCCTCGGTCTTGGCGACGATCGCGAAAATCCCCATGCAGCGGTTCGTCCGGTAAAACGGGCGGGCGAGGAGCCCCCGGGCTTCGAGAAGGGCGATATTGCGTTCGACATCGATCACGGTCCGACGGCGGAAGCGGCGGGCGGCTTCGAGACCCCGCGGATCGGCAAGAAACTTTTCAGCGACGCGCTGGGCGAAGTTGTCCACGCCGTTAGAGGGCAGGGCAAGCCGGAGGCCGAATTCGGCCGCAAACGCGGGGTCCACGGTATAGACGAATCCGGCCCGCAGCCCGCTCATGCCGAGCGTTTTGCTGAAGCTTTCGACGATGACGACGTTGTCGATCGCGGACATCTCGCGGAAAAACGGGTCGTCGGCCTCAAAAAAAATCCGGCGGTAGGGGCAGTCGATGATGACGGAGACGCCGGCCTCGCCGAGGCGGGCCGCGACCCGGAGGAGGAGGGCGTCGGGGAGTTTGTCGCCGGTCGGGTTGTTCGGGTCGCAGAGAACGACCGCGGCTCTGGCATAGTCGGCCGGGCGGTCATGGAGGTCTTCGAGCGACGCGTAGGTCCCCGGGGTCCGGTGATGGACCTTGAGGATCTCCCGGTAGGTCGGCCAGTGGACCTCCGGAAGGACGACGCGGTCGACGTCGAGCATTTGAAATAAAAGATCCAAGCCCATCGAAGCACCGGTCGTAATGAAAATCTTATGCGGGTCGGCGCGGCCGCTGAAATAAGCGGCGTTGATGGCGGCTTTCAGGCCGGGTTGGCCGGTGGACGGAGGATATGTGAGAAGGGCGGGGTCGCCGAAATCGATCGTCGGCAGAATGGCCGGCAGGTCGATGGAGCAGACGGCGGGGATCCCCCGTTCGCATCGAAGATATTCGAGCCCGGACTCCGCGCTTCGGCGCTGGATCTCCTGCGACAGGGCGACGATCGACGACGGGCGGGCGCCGCTTCGAAGGAATGTCATGTCCATCTCCCGACCGTATCATCCACGAATCGCGATTTAAGTTCAAGCCGGGTCTGCCCCTCCGTTCCAGACGGGCGGCGGAGTCCTCTCGTCTTCTAAAAGACAAGGTGTTCCGCCCGAGCTGTGAGCCCATGTCGCTCAGGGACCGCGACACCCCGTCCTTTTTTAGGTTGTGATTTTTCTCGGTTTTCAATAAGATGGAAGGACCCGATGAAAGGACTTGTCCGCATGAAAGCCCTCCGTTTTAAAGCTCTCGTCATCGTTGTCCTGGGAATCCTCGCTTCCTCGACATCCTGCCGGAACGCCTCGACGTCCGGCGGTCCGGCGACCGTCATCGAGACGAAGGAAACGATCAAAACGTATCCTTTCTCCGACCCCGACCCCGTCCCGATCTTCGCCCGCTCGAGTGCCTGGGGCCAGGGGGTCCGGCTTTATCCCTACTTTTTCTTCGATACGTTCAGCGGCACGGGCGCGGACAAGGAATGGACCGTCGTCCGGATGAGCAATCCTTATATATCGGTCGCCGTCCTTCCCCAGGTCGGCGGCAAGGTCTGGGGCGCGGCGGAGATCGCGTCGGGCCGTGAATTTCTCTATACCAATCATGTCCTGAAGTTCCGCCAGATCGCCCTGCGCGGTCCGTGGACCTCGGGCGGCATCGAATTCAACTTCGGCGTCGTCGGCCACGCCCCGACCGTCGCGACGCCCGTGGATTATGTCCTTCAGAAAACGGGCGACGGCGTGCGGTGTGTCGTCGGAGCCCTGGACCTCCCCTCGCGCACGCGCTGGAGCGTGTCGATCGACATGCCCAAAGACAAAGCGTATTTCGAGACCAACGGCGCCTGGTACAATCCGACACCGTTCAGCCAGTCGTATTACTATTGGTCGTGCGCCGCGATCAAGACGGCCGACGACCTGAAATACATTTTTCCCGGGCTCTTTCAGATCGGACACAATTATTCCGTTCCTCTCGAGCCCTGGCCCGTGGACGAACAGGGCCGCGACCTGTCGTGGTATCGAAACAACGCCTTCGGCGGGTCGAAGAGCTATTTCACGGTCGGCGAGTATGAAGATTTCTACGGGGCCTGGTATAAAAATTCCGACACGGGATTCGGCCATTGGGCGCTTTATGACGACATGCCCGGCCGCAAAGTCTGGATCTGGGACGAATCCCGGGCGGGCGAGATCTGGGTCGACCTGCTCACCGACAAGGACGGGCAATACACCGAGCCCCAGGCGGGCCGACTGTTGAACCAGTCCGACCACGAATTTTTCGGCCCGAACCGGGCCGACCGCTGGCGGGAAATCTGGTTCCCGTACCGGGGGATCGGGCCGATGGTTAAAAGCTCGCCGGCCGGCGTGCTCGGCGCCGAGGTTACGGGCCGGGTCCTCAAGCTCGGGTTCTTCGCCCTCCAGGCGATCGACGCCGATTGTGTCGTGAGCGCCGGCGGGAAGGAGGTGTTCCGGGCGCGGCTGAAGCTGAATCCCGAGGAGACCTTCAAGAAAGAGATCGAGCTCGAGTCGCCCGAAACGCCGTTCACGGTGACCATCGGCGACGTGCTTGTGTACCGGAGCCGGCCGGCGGAGAACGACATCTCGCGTCCGACCTCGTTTCGGGCGGCGGACGAATCGACGGCGGACGGCCTGTTCCAAAGCGGCGAACGTCTGGAAAAAGGGCGGTATTTCGACGGCGCTCTTCAGAAATACCTGGCCTGTCTCGACAAGGACCCCCTCCATCGTCGCGCCCTGGCGCGGACGGCGGAGCTCTATACGCGGCGCGGGGAATACGCCGTAGCCCTCGGCTATGCCGGGAAAGCGCTGCGGACGAGCATGTACGACCCCGAGACGAACTACGTCTACGCCGTCGCCGCCCGCCGTCTGGGCCGTTCGGTCGACGCGAAAGAGGCGCTCGGCTGGGCGGCGAGGTCGATGGAATTCCGGTCGGCGGCCTACCAGCGGCTGGCGGAAATCGCCCTAAGCGAGAAGAATTTCAACCTGGCGGTCGAATATGCCCAGCGGTCGATCGAGGTCAATAAATACAACAGCGGTGCGTACGAGATCATCGCGGCCGCCCATCGGAAAGCGGGACGGCCGGACGCCGCCCGGACCGTTCTTCATCAACTTCTTGCCCTCGACCCGCTCGACCATTTGGCCCGGTTCGAGCTCTATCTCCTGGACCGTAATTCGAAGACGCTCGAAGAATTCAAGTCCCTGATCCGGAACGAGTTACCCCACGAGAGCTATATCGAGATGGCTCTGACCTACGTACGCCTGAATCTCGACGAGGATGCCCGCGTGCTGCTGGAAAACGCCCCCGCCCATCCGACGGTTTATTCCATGCTCGCGTTTTTCAACTTGAGGGACGCTCCGGAAAAATGCAAATCCTATTTGGAAAAAGCTTCGGCCCTCTCGCCACATCTTGTCTTTCCGTTCCGCGAAGAAGAGATCCCGCTTTATGAATGGGTCGCGTCGGTCCGTCCGCAGGATTGGAAGCCGAAGTATTACCTCGGGCTGATCCTCTGGAGCAAAGGCCGCGTCGAGGAAACGAAACGCCTTTTCGACCAATGCGACCAGGCGGACTTCGCTCCGTTCTTCCTCACGCGGGCGATGCTCTATCGTGGGCAGGACCCGGCCCGGGCGCAGGCCGATTACGAACGGGCGGTCGGGCTCGACGGACAGTCCTGGCGCGGCTGGCATGCGCTCATCGGCTTCTGCGCCTCCGAAAAGAAACCCGACGGGGCGCTCGACGCGGCGAGGAACGCCGTGTCGCTTCTGCCGGATAATGTCCCGCTCAAGGTCGATCTCATTAAAGCCCTCATGACCAAGGGGCTGTATGATGATGCGGCCTCTCTCCTCGACGCGATCGAAGCTCTTCCGTTCGAAGGCGCGAGTGAGATCCAGGGTTTGTTTGTCCGCACCCACCTCGCGCTCGGGGTCCAGGCCCTCAGAAAAGCCGATTGGGCCGG
>JBGOYP010000071.1:0-9106 GCA_041479785.1 Candidatus Aminicenantia bacterium
TATAAAGGGGGCTCGGGGCAGAGGACAAGGAGGCCATAAGGAAGCGAGCGGGCACGGATTCTCGGCTCTGGCCGAGAAGAGCGAGCTGACGCCAGAGCCGGTTTCCGCGCCGGGGAAACCGGCGTGCCGACGGTCCTCTGCTCCGGGCTCCCTGGCCATTAAGAACTTTTGAAGGAGCGAGTCCCTTCAGGCTCGTCCTCTGCGCAGAACCACGGTTGACTTGGGCTGCCCGGCTGTCTATAATCGAGACTAAGTCATTCAACGGCGTCCCCAACAGATGCGGACGCCGGCTCGGGCCGCCGGAAAGAAAACGCGCCGGGAGGAAAGATGAAGACGTGTGTGTGGGGTCTGGGAATCGCCCTGGTTTTTCTTTACGCCTTCGCCCTGGCCGGGCCGGCCGCGGATCAAGGTAAAGCCCTCCAAATCAAAGGCTCGGATACGATGGTCAACCTCGGCCAAGCCTGGGCCGAAGCGTTTAACAAGCGCCATCCCCAGGCGAACATCGCCGTGACGGGAGGCGGCTCGGGGACGGGGATCACGGCCCTAATCAACGCCAGTTGCGACATCGCCGAATCCTCGCGGGCCGTGGAAGACAAGGAAATCAAGCAGGCCGAGGCCAAGGGCGTCAAGCTCAACCGGGAGACCGTCGCCATGGACGGGATCGCCGTCGTCGTCCATCCCAAGAACCCCATCAAGAATCTGACCATGGACCAGCTCCGCGAGATTTATCTAGGGAACATCGAGAACTGGAAGACGATCGGCGGCGCCGCCAAGCCGATCGTCCTCCTGTCGCGGGAATTCAACTCGGGGACGCACATCTTTTTCAAGGAGCACGTCCTGCGGCGCGGAAACGCCAAAGGCCCCGAGGAATTCTCTCCGTCCGCCCTGCTCATGCCGTCCTCCCAGGCCATCGCCGAAGAAGTCGCCAACAATGAGAACGCCATCGGCTATTATGGGATGGGATACATCTCGCTGAAGCAGAAAGCGATCGCCGTGGCCAAAGACGCGAAATCGCCGTTCATCGAGCCGACTCAGGAAAACGTCAAATCGAACGCCTATCCCATTTCGCGGCCGCTCTACCTCTACACAAACGGCAAACCTCAGGGCTTGTTGAAAGAATTCGTCGATTTCGTCTATTCCAAGGACGGCCAAGACATCGTCCGGAAGCTCGATTTCGTCCCGATCAAATAGCGGGCGCGATGCGGCTCAGAAGAGTCAAAGAATTCATCATCGAGAAGCTCATCTTTCTGAGCGGCATCGCCTCCATTGTTTTCGTCGTCCTGATCTTCATCTTCCTCCTCCGCGAAGGGGTCCTGCTCTTCAAGGAGGTCGGCCTGTTCTCCTTCCTTAAGGGCAAATTCTGGTATCCGGTCTCCGACCCGCCCAAGCTCGGCATTCTGCCCCTCATTCTCGGGTCCCTCCTCGTGACGGCCGGAGCCGTCGTCATCGCCGTCCCGCTGGGCATCTCGGCCGCCTTCTATATCGCCGAAATCGCGCCGCGCCGCCTGCGCGACGCTTTGAAATCCTGCGTTGAGGTTCTGGCCGCGATCCCCTCGGTCGTCCTGGGCTTCATCGGCATGATCACGCTCGTCCCGTTCATCAAGAGCCTATTCGGTATTCCCACGGGCCTGACGGCGTTGTCGGGTTCGATCATGCTCGCTTTCATGGCCCTGCCGACGATTATCAGCATCTCCGAAGACGCCATCAACGCCGTGCCCCGTGAATACAAGGAGGGCGCCATCGCCCTCGGCGCGACGCACTGGCAGACGCTCTACCGGGTCGTCATCCACGGCGCGCTTCCCGGGATCATCGCTGCGGCCATGCTCGGCATCGGGCGCGTTTTCGGCGAGACGATGGCCGTCATGATGATGACCGGCAACGCGGCCGTGATCCCGAAAAGCCTCCTTCGGCCGGTCCGCACGCTCACCGCGACGATCGCCGCGGAGATGGGCGAGGCCGTGCGCGGGAGCTCTCATTATTACGCTCTGTTCGCCATCGGCCTCGTCCTCTTCCTCATTTCCTTCGCGATCAATTTCACGGCCGACGCCTTTCTCCGGCGGGGGAAGCAACGGCAATGAAAGAGCGGGCCAAGCAGAAGGTAGGGTTCGGGGTCCTCCTGTTCGCGACCCTGCTCGTCGTCATCCCGGTGTTGTTCATCATCTGGCTTATCATCAGTAAGGGCGCCAGCGCCCTCTCGTTCAAGTTCCTATTCACGATGCCGCAAAACGGCATGAAAGCCGGCGGGATCCTGCCCGCCATCGTCGGGACGTTTTATCTCGTCGTCGTCTCGATCGCGTTTTCCCTGCCCATCGGCGTCCTCGCGGCCATCTATCTCAGCGAATACGCCAAAGACAACGCCCTGACGCGGACGATCAACCTCGCCATCATCAACCTGTCCGGCGTATCGTCGGTGGTCTTCGGCCTGTTCGGCCTCAGCCTCTTCGTCGTATTTCTCAAATTCGGCGTGTCCATCATCTCCGGCGCGCTGACGCTCGGGATCATGACCCTGCCGGTCATCATCACGACGACGCGCGAGGCGCTCCGCGCCGTCCCCCGCTCGTACCGCGAAGTCAGCGTCTCGCTCGGCGCGACGCGATGGCAGACCATCCGCCACTCCGTCCTGCCGTTCGCGACCCCCGGCATCCTCACGGGCGCGATCCTCAGCATCGGCCGCGTCGCCGGCGAGACCGCGCCGATCCTGTTCACGGTCGCGGCCTTCTATCTCCCCCGGCTGCCGCATTCCCTCGGCGACCAGGCCATGGCCCTGCCGTATCACCTGTACATCACATCGACACAGATCCCCGGCATCCCGGAGAATTATCGTTACGGGACGGCGCTCGTTCTCGTCGGACTCGTCCTGATCATGAACATCACGGCGGTCGTCATCCGGTCCCGGTTCCGGAGGAAAAAGTGACGCGCCGCGGGTCGAAGTTCGAGGTCCGGGACGTCCGCGTCGATTACGGAAAAAACCGGGCGCTGCAGGGCCTGTCCTTGGACGTCATCGAGAACGAAATCCTGAGCATCATCGGTCCCTCCAACTCCGGGAAAACGTCGTTCTTGCGCAGCCTGAACCGGCTCAACGACCTCGACCCGAACGCCCGCCTGACGGGGACGATCCTTCTCGACGGCATCGACATCTACCGGGAGATGGCGCCCGAGGCCCTCCGCAAACGCGTCGGGATGATTTTCGCGCTCCCTATTCCCCTGCCCCGCTCGATCTACGACAACGTCGCTTACGGCCCGCGGATGGCCGGCCTCGGCGATAAACGGCGTTTGGACGCCCTCGTCGAGGACAGCTTGAAATCCGCCTACCTCTGGGACGAGGTCAAGGACCGGTTGCGCAGTTCCGCCTTGAAACTGTCCGGCGGACAGCAGCAGCGGCTCTGCATCGCCCGGACCCTAGCCCTCAATCCCGAAGTCATCCTTTTCGACGAGCCGTGTTCGGGGCTCGACCCGATCTCGACGGCCAAGGTCGAAGACACCATGACCGAGCTGCGGAAGAGCCGGACGATCATCCTCGTGACGAACAACACGAAACAGGCGGCGCGGGTCGGAACGCGGACCGCGTTCTTCCTCATGGGCGAGCTCGTCGAGGTCGGCCCGACCGACAAGATCTTCACCGCGCCCGACGATCCGCGGACGAACGATTACATCACGGGGAAGTTCGGATGAGCGTTAAGGTCGTCGTCGACCGGCTGAACCTCTGGTACGGCGAATTCCAGGCGCTCCGCGACGTCGGGCTGTCCGTCCGGGAAAAGTCCATAACGGCGCTCATCGGCTCGAGCGGTTGCGGAAAATCCACCCTGCTCCGCTGTCTCAACCGGATGAACGACCTCATCGACGATGTCCGGGTCGAGGGCTCGGTCACGATCGACGCCGAGGACATTTACCGGGTCAAGGGCGGGCTGACCGGGCTGCGGAAGAAAGTCGGGATGGTCTTCCAGCGCCCGAACCCCTTCCCCCTGAGCATTTACGAGAATATCGCCTTCGGCCCGAGGGTCCATCACATAGCCAAAGGGCTGGAGCTCGAGGAGCTGGTCGAGGAAAGCCTTAAAGCCGTGGACCTCTGGGCTACGCTCAAGGACCGGCTCGACGCGAGCGCCCTCAGACTGACCCTCGAACAGAAACAGCGATTGTGCATCGCCCGGCTTGTCGCCGTGAGATCCGAGGTCGTCCTCATGGATGAGCCGTGCTCCGCGCTCGACCCCATGGCCACCATGAAAGTCGAGGAGCTGATGCACCGTTTGAAACGCGATTTCACGATCGTCATCGTCACCCACAACATGCAGCAGGCCGCCCGGGTCTCGGACGAGACGGGGTTCATGCTCCTCGGCGAGCTCGTCGAGTTCGGAAAGACGCCGGACATCTTCACCCGGCCCCGCGACACGCGCACCGAGGACTATATCACCGGCCGGTTCGGGTAACGCCGTCCCGGGTCCCAGCGTCCCGAATTCGGAGAAAGTCTGATATAATGGGCTTTTCGTTCGGAGGACGAACCATGACCGCAGTGAAACGCGGCGCCGTTTGTGCCCTCATGATCGCCGCCGGCCTGATCGTCTCACGCCCGGCCGTCGCCCAAATCCGGCGCGACGCGCCGCCGGAGGAGAAGGAGATTACGGCGGCGATGAGGCTCGAAGACCTCAACTCCCGCCTGCGCGAGCTCGAGCGGATCAAAGCGGCCTATCCCCGGAGCGCGCAAATCGCCAGGATCGACACCTTCATCTATGACGCCAAAATCGACCTGGCCCCGACGGTCGGGGCGGTCCTCCGTCTCCAAAAAAGCGTCGTCGGCCAGGGACAGGGCACCAATCGCCTCACGGGCTTCGTCCAGGCTGCGGCCCGGATCCTGGACCATCCCAAACGGGCGTCTTTCGATAGGGCCAAAGTGCTCGCGGCGGTCCTGCGATACAAAGAGGCCATGGTCGAATCGGCCGCCCAGCCCGAGACGTTCATCGCGATGCCGGACAAGGAACAGCAAAAGTCGTTCACGGCGATCTATGTCCGCGCTTTCGACCTTCTGATCGCTCGCGCCCAGGCGAACGCCGGCGACGGGGCCGCGGCTTTGTCCGCGCTCGACAGCTATCGGGCGGCCGGAGGAGAGGCCAATTCGGAATATTTAAGCGCCCTGGGCGACACCTATGAGTCTCTCGGCCGCGTCCGGGAAGCCTACGGAGCGTATCTCGGCGCCGCGGTCCAAAATTATCGGGACGCCGCGGACAAAGCCAAGGCGATCTATACACAGATCACGGGCCGGCCCGAAGATTTCGAAGTCCGCCTCGAGAACCTGCGCCGGGCGCTCCCGTTCCGTCCGCTGGCCTTCACGCCGCCGAAGAAATGGAAAGGCAAGGTTGTCCTCGCCGAGCTTTTCACGAGCTCGGAAAACGCGGCCAGCGCCGCGGCCGATTTCGGTTTCGCGGGTTTGATCGACACCTATCCGGCCCAGTACCTGGCCATTCTTGAATATCACGTTCCCGCCCCCCGGCCGGACCCGATGATGAATATCGCGACCAAAGCCCGGCAGGACTACTACGGGGTCGCCGGTGCGCCCGCCGCCGTTATCGACGGCGATCTCCGGCTGTTCGGAGGGGGGCCGCGCGGCCAGGCCGAAGCCCGGTTCAAACAATACAAAGCGGCGATCGATGCCCGTCTCGGCGTCGGCCCCGACCTCACCCTTTCGGTCCGGGCCGTCCGGAATGGCGACGTCATCAACGTCGAATTCGGTATCGATAAACCGACTCCCGTGGCCGAATATTTCGTCGCTCTCACCCAAAGCGAAGAGACCTACAAGGGAGCGAGCGGTATCGTCCTGCACAAGCTCCTCGTTAGGGGCCTAGCGAAGGTCCGACCGGCCGAGTCCAAGACCGCCGTGTTCGACCTCGCCGCCCTGGAAAAGGCCGCGGACGACTATCTGACCGAAGCCGAAAAAAGCGACCCGCAAGATCCCCGTTTCAAATTCGCCGAGCGCCACGCCAAGATCGACCGTCAAGGGCTTCAGGTCGTCGTTTTCGCCCAGGACAGCGCGACTAAGAAAGTCCTGAACGCCGTCGTCGGCGACGTCTCAAGCTCCGTGAGCGAGAAAGGCTCGAACGCCTATGCCGGCCGTCTATGACCCGAAAACCATCCGCGCGCTCGAAGCGTTCTTCGCGGAACAGAATGTTGATCGACCTTTCCGACGGCGGCGATATGAGCCGGGCACGGTTTTCGAATCCGAAGTCCGCGGCGTGATTCCCGACGGCCGAGCCCGCGCCAAATTCGAGGTCGAACGGTTCGTCGGCGGCGGATACGCCGGCCAGGTTTACAAAATCAAAGTCCTGGCCATCGCCGGCAGCGAAGGCCGGATCCGAGGCCTGGAGCCCGGCCGGTCGTATGCGCTCAAGGTCCTCGTCCCGCCGTCGGGATCCGCCCGGCGCATCCGCAACGTCCTTTACGGCCTCGGTTTTCAAGGGCCGTTCTCTCTCCAGGTCACTCCGGCCGCGGGCCGCTCCCAGGCCTTGTGGCAAAAATTCATCCGGCGCGCCGCCAAGCTCGAATTCGGGGCGGAAGACGCCGTCGTCGATATCATCGCGACGCTGGTGAACCGTGACCTCGGAAGCTGCGGCGAGCTCAGCGAATGGGTGGACGGCCGGATGTGGCGGTTCGAGGTCGACGACGACCTCGACGCCCGGCGCCGTGAAACTCCCGAGCCAGCCATGGACGGCGCCGGCTCGCCCGAATACCGGAGCAAGCGGGCGTTCATGTCGCGGCTTGTCCGGCTCATGCACAGCCTCGGCGCGACCGAGCTCGCCCGCCAGTACGAATGGTGGTCGCTTAAAAGCCAGCCCAACGCCATGAAACGGCTATCGAGCGACCCTGACCCCAAAGCCGGCCTGGTCGCCGTGGATTTCCGCGCCGGCATGGCCTTGCTGCCGTTTGTTCCCCAATGTCCGGTCGACATCAAGCTGATCGCTCGAGGCCTCGGCCGCGGCCGGCTCGTCCAATTCGATAAAGGCAATCTCGCGAAGCTCGAGGACTACGTGATGGCTCATGCCGAGGACTTCGCCGACATGCGCGGCGCGCTCGATGAGCTCAAGAGGGAGGACCGGGCTTATCGCGATTCTCTTATCGATATCACGTTTCACCATATCCGGCTTTTCGGCCGGAAGCTCCGTCGATCGATCATGGGGGCGTTCCGGCAAAGCTGGCGCATCCGAAACATGACCGACGACCGGACGGCGGGAAGGCTTGAGAAAAGCGACTTTCTTTCGCTCGTGTTCCTTCTTCTGCCGTTCCTGGCATGGGCGACACCCGCTCTTTATATCTTCGCCTGGCCGGGACCGGTCTGGTGGAAATACATCGTATGGTTGCTGCCCCTCCTCCTCGTGCCTTTGGCCAGAAAATTGTGGGGACGGGCGGACCTGCGCCGCCATTACGGCCGGGTCGTCACGAGCCCGCGCTATTTTCTCCGCGCCGGCCGCGCCCGCATCGCCGAAGCGCTCGTCCGCTGGCTCCGGGCAGGGCGCGTCTCCGACGCGAGGGCTCTCAAGATCGCCGCCCATCCCTGGCGGTACTACCTCCACCTGCCGCTGTCATTCCTGCCCAGCGGCCTCCACCGCTTCCTGACGGACAAGGTCTACTTCAAACTGAGGCTCAATTTCATTTTCATCCGGCCGATCCGGCTGTACTTCAAAGCTGAGGCGCGGGAGAAGTGGATGCTCGAAATGATCTCCCAGGGTGAACGGAATAACATGCTGAGCCGAGCCGAAGCTGCGCATATCGCCTCGCAGATCAAAGAGCCGTTCATCCAGAAATATCTCAAAAGTATGGCGGTCCATGTCTGCACCTTGCCCATCACCCAAATCGTCTCGGTCACGATCGCCTTCATCTACGTCAAAGCGCATCCGGAACTGACATGGCAGCAGGCGTCCGTCGCGGCCGGCACGATCCTCGCCCTGTTCCAGGTCATTCCCATCTCGCCGGGATCGTTCGCGCGCGGGCTCTACACCACGTTCCTGGTCTTGCGGGAACGGAATTTCAAGGACTACAAAATCGCCTTTGGGATAAGCTATTTTAAATATATCGGATATCTGGCTTTCCCGATCCAGATGGCCTATCGCTATCCCGACTTGGCCCGGTTCATGGCCGGCCACTGGGCGACCGGCGCCGTCCACATCGTGCCCGTCTTCGGGGAAAAAGGCGCCTGGCTCGAGCACTTCGTTTTCGACGTATTCTATAATTTCCCGCTGACGGTCCAGCGCCGGATTAAAACGCGGGCCGCGGTCCGGGCCGGCCTCCGGCCGCGCGCCCGGCACGCGCCGGTCGTCGTCCTCGTCGGAACCGCCCTGCTCGCGCTCTTGGATTTCGGGTATTTCAAGGCGCGCGGCATTCCTCCGGCCTTCAAAAACGTCTGGTGGCTGGCCCTCTGGGTCCCGCTCTTCGTCTCAGCCGTCACGAGCAAGGCAGCCGGCGGGATGAAACTCGGGAAAAGGATCGTCCTGGGCGCGGTCTGCGGAGGAGCTGTCGGCTTGCTTTACGCGCTGGTCAACACGTTCCTGCCGCCGGTCTATTCGGCCGTCCAGAGCGCCGCTCCAACGCTTGGCCAGCTCGCGGTCAAATCAGTCTGGCAGATCTTCCTGTTCACCCTGGTCGCCGTCCTCGGCGCCTTTATCGCCGAAACCCGGAAACTCAAACGTTAGTTATCTAGGCCGTCAAGGGACGAGCCTTCGGCTCGCCACTCGCCCGTCGCTTATAACCACGGGCGAGTACGGCGGAAGTGGACCCCCGGGCAAAGCCCGGGGCCCCGGCCGCCGAGGAACGCCGGAATTATTTCAGCTTCAACCCGAGCTCGGCCGGTCGATCAGGGTCTTCACCACAAGGATCGACACAATCTACGGCGCGACGTTCCTGGTCCTCTCGCCGGAGCATCCCTTGAGCCGCGTTCTCATCGCCGGCGACAAGGAAGCGCATCTCCAGGAGTGGGTGGCCGGGGCGATCGCCGAATCCCGCCTAAGGCGGGACCTTGGAGATGTGGAAAAAGAAGGCGTCGACACGGGCAGGACGGCGATCAACCCCTTCACCGGTGAACGGATTCCGATCTGGATCGCCAACTACGTCCTGATGGAATACGGAA
>JBGOYP010000072.1:0-9054 GCA_041479785.1 Candidatus Aminicenantia bacterium
CGGAACCCGTCCGAGAGCGAGAGCGGGCATGGTTCGGAAAAACGGAGTTTTTCCGAGAGCTCGAGAGCGAGGTCGAGCGGATTTTCCGCGCTGGGGAAAATCCGCGTGGTTCCGGGCGGGATGCCCCGAGCGCTCCTTGACATCCTCTCCCCGGGGCGATATATTTTCTTTTCTCGAACTGCAGAAAAATGCCCGTCCTCATGGGAAAAGAGCTCGCGTGAATTCGGCCAAGAAGCGACGGCCTTTTGTCGACCCCACGGTCTGGGAGGACTTTATCCGGGGCAGTCGGCTCGCCTGCGCCCGTTTGATTTCGACCGTCGAAAACGTTCCCGAATCCGTTCCGGAGATCCGGAACAAGCTTATCCCGCGCCAGAAGGGCGCCATCCGGGTCGGGATCACCGGCCCTCCCGGCGTCGGAAAAAGCACGGTCACCGCAGCCCTCGCCCGCCGGGCGGCCAAGGCCGGCCATTCTGTCGGGGTCATCGCCGTCGACCCCTCGAGCCCGTTCACCGGAGGCGCGTTCCTCGGCGACCGCGTCCGCATGCAAAGCCTCGTCGGCGATCAGCGTATCTTCATCCGATCGCTCGCGTCTCGCGAAGGCCACGGCGGGCTCTCCCCCTCGACACCCTATGTCGCCGACGTCTTCGACGCCTTCGGCATGGACCGGATCTTTATCGAAACGGTCGGCGTGGGGCAGGCCGAGCTCGACGTCCTGACATGCACCGACCTTCTCCTTCTCGTCCTCCAGCCCGGCACCGGGGACATCATCCAGGCTCTCAAGGCCGGAATCTTCGAAGTCGCCGATATATTTCTCGTCAATAAATCGGACCTGCCGGGGACGGACAGCCTCCTGGATTCTCTTCGCTTCTTGTTCGAAATCAGCGCCCGGCGGAAAGGCGACGCCGCGCCGCCGGTCCTGACCGCCTCCGCGGTCCACAACAAAGGCCTGGACGACGTCTACGCCGAATTGGAACGGCGGATCCAAGGCTTGGTTCAATCCGGCCTGTGGCACGATAAGAGGCGGGCCCGAATGGAGCAGGAGATCAAAGACCTGATCAGGCAGTGCTTGTGGGACCGGTTCTCGGCGGCCACGAAGGCGACCGACGCGATCCGCGCCGCGAGCGAGAGGATGGCAAAGCACGGCCGGTCGCCGTATCCGTTCGTCCGGAAAATCTGCTCCGGCGTCAGGATCGAACGCGAGAAGGAAGGGACTCATCGTGACGATCAAGACTAAGAAGAAATGGAAGGCGAGGTTCAAAGCGTCCGAGCTCAGAGACGCCGATTTCACGTCGATCTCCGGCCGCCCCCTCGAACCCCTCTACACGCCGGACCACCTGGCCGGTTTCGACGTCGACGCGAAGCTCGGCGACCCGGGCGCATACCCATTCACGCGCGGCGTCCATCCGACGATGTACCGCGGAAAGCTCTGGACCATGCGCCAGTTCTCGGGCATGGGGACCCCCGACCAGACCAACAAACGCTATAAATTCCTGCTCGAGAAAGGGCAGACCGGACTTTCGGTCGCCTTCGACAACCCGACGCTCTACGGCCGCGATTCCGACCATCCCCTCTCCCTCGGCGAGGTGGGCAAGACCGGGGTGGCCGTGGACACGCTCGCCGACATGGAGCGCATCTTCGACGGGATCCCGGTCGGGAAGGTTTCAACCTCGATGACCATCAACGCCCCCGCGGCCTGGATTTTCGCCATGTTCCTGGCCAACGCCGAAAAGCGGAGCGTTCCCTTCGGTGAGCTCCGGGGAACGCTCCAGAACGATATCCTGAAGGAATACATCGCCCAGAAAGAATGGATCTTCCCGCCCGAGCCGCACCTCCGCTTGATCATCGACCTCATGGCCTTCTGCGCGGAGCACGTGCCGCAGTGGAACACGATCTCGGTCAGCGGCTATCATATCCGGGAAGCCGGCTCCACGGCCGCCCAGGAGCTCGCCTTCACGTTGGCCGACGGCTTCGCTTACGTCGAACACGCCGTCGCCGCCGGCTTGGACATCGACGACTTCGCTCCGCGTCTTTCCTTCTTCTTCAACGCCCACCTCGATTTCTTCGAGGAGGTCGCGAAACTTCGGGCCGCCCGCCGGATCTGGGCTCGCGTGATGAAGGAAAAATACAAGGCGAAGAACCCGCGGTCCTGGCTCTGCCGCTTCCACGTCCAGACAGCCGGCTGCAGCCTGACCGCCCAGCAGCCTGAGCTCAACATCGTCCGGACGGCCCTCGAAGCCCTCTCCGGCGTGCTCGGCGGCTGTCAGAGCCTGCACACGAATTCCATGGACGAGGCCCTCGCCTTGCCCTCGGAGAAAGCCGTCGAGATCGCCCTCCGGACGCAGCAGGTCATCGCCTTCGAGAGCGGCGTCGCCAACGTCATCGACCCTCTCGGCGGCTCCTACTACGTCGAAAAGCTGACCAACGACTTGGAGGAGGACGCCGAGCGGTACTTCAAAAAAATCGAGGAGCTCGGCGGCGTCGTCAAGGCCATCGAGCAGGGATTCTTCCAGCGCGAGATCACGCGCGCCGCCTACGAATACCAGATGGCCCTGTCCGAAAAAAGGAAGTTCCAGGTGGGCGTCAACGAGTTCGTCAACGCGGACGAACGCCTTGAGATCCCGATCCTCGAAATCGACGAGTCCGTCGAGAGCGACCAGCTCCGGCGGCTGGCCGAGGTCAAGCGGCGCCGGGACCACGGGGCGGTCCGCGACCGGCTCGCGACGCTCCGAAAGGCGGCGGCCGGACGCGATAATCTCATCCCCTATTTGCTCGAGAGCGCCCGCGTTTACGCCACGCTCGGAGAGGTCAGCGACACCCTGACCGAGGTCTTCGGGGAATACCAGGAGCAGCCGTTTTTTTAAATCCGCGACATAAGGAACGGAAGATGGCCGAACGAAAAATCAAAGTCATCATCGCCAAACCGGGGTTGGACGGACACGACCGCGGGGCCAAGGTCGTCGCCCGGGCGCTTGTCGAAGCCGGCATGGAAGTCGTCTATCTCGGGTTGCGGCAGACGCCCGAAGCGATCGTCAACGCCGCGCTCGAGGAAGACGCCGACATCATCGGCCTCTCGATCCTGTCCGGCGCCCATATGACGAATTTCCGCCGGGTCAAAGAACTGATGGACGAGAACGGCCTCGCCGACCGGCTCCTGACCGGCGGCGGGATCATCCCGACGAAAGACCAGGAAAAATTGAAAGAGATCGGGGTTGAGAGGGTCTTCGGACCCGGCGACGACCTCCGGGAGATCATCGCCTATATCCGGACCTGGTTTGCTTCGCGCTCGTCTTAAGATCCGCCCCCACGGGGCATGATTCAATAGGAACAAGGAGGACTCATGGATTTCGAACTCAATGAAGAACAGAAAATGGTCATCGACGGTGCGAAGGACTATGCCGAAAAGTCGCTCCTTCCCGTCGCCCTGGAGTACGACGAGAAACAGGAGGTTAACCTGGCCGCGCTCAAGGAGCTCGGCCAGCTCGGTTACTTGGGCATGACCGTCCCCGAGGAATACGGAGGGACGGGGCTCGGCGCCGTGGCCTACGTCGGGGCGATGATCGAATTCAGCAAGGTGGACGCCGGGACGGCGGTCGGCGTCTCCGTCCAGAACTCGCTCGTCAACGACGCAATCCTGACGTTCGGCACCGAGGAGCAGAAAAAGAGGTTTCTCCCCAAACTCACCTCGGGCGAATGGATGGGCTGCTTCTCTCTGACCGAGCCGGGCGCGGGAAGCGACCCGGGCTCGCTCCGGGCGACCGCCGTCCGCGACGGCGACTCCTACGTCCTGAACGGCACCAAGAACTTCACGACGAACGGAGGTTTCGCCGACGTCATCATCGCTTTCTTAAACACGGACCGGACAAAGGGGGCTAGGGGAATCTCGGCCTTCCTCGTCCATAAGGACGCCCTCGGCTTCGCTGTCGGCAAACACGAAAACAAGCTGGGCATCCGGTCCTCGAGCACGACCGAGATGGTCTTCACCGACTGCCGGATTCCGGCGTCGAACATCCTCGGCCAGGAAAACAGCGGGCTGAAAACCGCCCTGGTGACGCTCGACGGCGGCCGGCTCGGCATCGCCGCCCAGGCCGTCGGCATCGCCGCCGGCGCTCTGGAAGAAGCCGTGAAATACGCCAAGGAGCGGGTCCAGGCCGGCCAGAAGATCGCCGAATTCCAGGCGATCCAGTTCATGCTGGCCGACATGGCCACCGAAGTCGAGGTCGCCAAGACCATGGTCTACCGCGTCGCCTGGATGAAAGACACGAAGAAGCGCATCACCAAGGAAGCGGCCATGGCCAAGCTTTTCGCCTCGGAGATGTCCCATCGCGTCTGCCACAAGGCGCTCCAGATCCACGGCGGCTACGGGTTCATGAAGGAATACAGGGTCGAGCGGCTCTACCGCGACCAGCGGATCACCGAAATTTACGAAGGGACGTCCGAGATCCATCGGATGGTGATCGCCCGGGCCCTGCTCGCGGATTGAGGAGGATGGCCATGACCTATGAAATTCTCAAGCTCGATGTCTCCGAAGGGATCGCGACGGTCACTATTTCGCGGCCTCAGGCTCTCAACGCCCTGAACACCCGGTTCTTCAAGGAGATGGATGCCCTCGTCGCCGAACTCGCCCCGCGCCCCGATGTCAAAGTGGTGATCATCACCGGCGACGGAAAAGCGTTCGTCGCCGGCGCCGATATCGCCGAAATGGTCCACAAGACCAAGGCCGAGGGAGGAGAATTCTCCCGTTTGGGTCAGAAGACCTTCCGCAGCCTCGAGCTGCTCGAGAAGCCGGTGATCGCCGCGATCAACGGGTTCGCCCTGGGCGGCGGGCTGGAGCTGGCCCTGGCCTGCGACCTCCGGATCGCGAGCGCGAAAGCCAAGTTCGGCCAGCCCGAAGTCAACCTCGGCGTCATCCCGGGTTACGCCGCGACCCAGCGGCTGCCGCGGCTCATCGGCCTCGGGAACGCGCTGTTCCTGCTCTTTACGGGCGAAATGATCGGCGCGGACGAAGCGCTCCGGATGGGGCTGGTCCAGAAGGTCGTCGAGCCCGAACATCTCGCGACGGCGGTCCGCGAGGTCGCGAAAACAATCGCCGCCAAAGGCCCCGCGGCGGTCAAGGCCGTCAAGCGGGTCGCTCGCCGCGGCCTTCTCATGGATTTCGAGGCGGGCTGCGCCCTCGAATCCGAATCGTTCGGTTCGCTCTTCGAGAACGAGGCGGCCGAAGGGATGCGGGCCTTCCTCGAAAAGCGCCCGCCCAAATGGAACACCTGACGGACACCAAGCGGAGGACCGACATGATCTACGCCGATCGCCTGGAGAAAGTCGCCGTTCTCGGAGCGGCGGGGAAAATGGGAAGCGGCATCGTCCTGCTCACGGCCATGGAGATGGCCGACCTGAGCCTCGAGCCCGAGAATAAAGGCCGGGAATTCGCCCTGACCGCCATCGACGTCTCCCCAAAGGGACTCGCCGGCCTGTTATCGTATCTCCGGGCCCAGGTCCTGCGCGCCGCGGAAAAGAAGACGGTCTGGCTCCGGAGCGCTTACGCCTCGCGCGAGGACCTCGTCGAGAACGAGGAGATCATCAAGCAATACATCGAAGACGTCCTGGCCATCGTCCGCCCGACGTCGAGCGTCGAAGCGGCCTATGACGCCCGGCTCGTCTTCGAAGCCGTGAACGAAAACCCGGACCTCAAGGTCAAGCTCCTGTCCCAGGTCAAAGCTCACAACGTCAACGACCCGTGGTTTTTAACGAACACCTCGTCCATCCCCATCCACGAGCTGAACGACAAGGTGAACCTCGGCGGCCGGATCGCCGGGTTCCATTTCTACAACCCGCCGGCCGTCCAGAAATTGGTCGAACTCATCCGGGCCGACGCGACGCTTCCTGAACTCGCCGATTTTTCGGCGCAATTCGCCAAGAAGCTGCGCAAGACGGTCGTCCCGTCCCGAGATGTCGCGGGCTTCATCGGCAACGGTCACTTCATGCGGGACGCCCTGCACGGCATCGCCGAGGTCGAGCGGCTTTCGCGCGACTTCGGCTTCGTCGAGGCGGTCTATATCATCAACAAAATCAGCCAGGATTATCTCATCCGCCCCATGGGTATTTTCCAGCTCGTCGATTACGTCGGGCTCGATGTCTGCCAGTTCATCCTTCGCGTCATGAACGACCGTCTTCCCGAGGCCGGGCTGCACAGCCCGCTCCTGGATATGTTGACCGCCGGGGGCATCCTGGGCGGCCAGTATGCCGACGGCTCGCAGAAAGACGGATTTCTCAAATATGAAAAGGGCCGTCCCGTCGGCGTGTATAATCCGGAGACGAAGGCCTATGCCCCGATCGCAGAGTTCGCGGCCCGGGTCGACCAGAAGCTCGGCGCTCCGCCTATGTCGGCCAAGCCATGGAAAGCCGTGATCGGCGACTCCGGCAAGGCGAATTATCTGGATTCCTACTTCAAGGAGCTCCGCGGGATGACCACCCTAGGCGCGGACCTGGCTAAAAAATACGGCCGCGTTTCCAAGGATATCGGGCTCGGATTGGTTAAAAGCGGAGTGGCCGGTCGCGCCGACGACGTCAACACGGTGCTGCTCACGGGCTTTTATCACGCCTACGGCCCGGTCAACACATACTTCGACTGAGAGGAGCCATTATGAAAAAAAGCCGGCGTAAAATCTATATGACGGCGGGATACCAAACGGTTTCGCTGGGGTCGGGCCGCAAGGAATTCAACCCCAAGAAGCCCCGGCCCGGCCTCGAGGAATACATCCGCGAAGCAGGCCAGGGTGTGCTCAAGCAAATCGGAGGGGGCGGGCATGTCGACGAGGGCATCATCAGTAATTTCATGGCCGCCCGGTTCAACAAGCAAGGCAACCTGGCCGCCCTGATTCCCTCCGTCGACGAAAGCCTCCGCTGGAAACCCTGCACCCGCGTCGAAGGCGCCTGCGGCTCCGGAGGGCTGGGGCTGACAACCGCTATGAAATCCGTTCTGGCCGAGACCGCGGACGTCGTCCTCACGATCGGGGTTGAGGTCCAAAACACGGTCAAGGCGATCTACGGGGCGGACATCCTCGCCGGCGCAGGATGGTTCCGCGGCGAGCGCAAGAAAGGCCACGCCTACTTCTTCCCGGCCCTGTTCAGCGACCGGGCCGGCGCCTATTTCCAGAAAATCGGCCGGGAGAAAGCCCGCCGGGGGTTCGCCCGATGGTATCGGAACGCGATCGAGAACGCCCGCCTCTGCGAGACAGCCCAGGAATATCACAACACGTGCCCGGACCTCGAAGCTTTGGCTCTGACCGAGCCGAATCCCAAGACTTTCGTCGACCATCTGAACGTCTTTGACTGCTCCAAGGTCTCCGACGGGGCGGCGGCCATCGCCGTCGTCTCCGAGGAGGGGTTGAAAAGGATCGGCGTCGTCAAATCCGACGCGGTCGAAATCATGGGCTGGGGACAGGTCGAAGCGGACCTGACCATTCCTCCGTCCGACCTGACCGAACTCGAAACATCGCACCGGGCCGTCAAGAAAGCCTTCGAGCTCGCGGGCATCGGCCCGAACGACCTCGGCACGGTCGAATGCCACGACTGCTTCACGATCACCGGGCTGCTGGCCTTGGAAGCCATCGGCTTGGCGGGAAAGGGAGAAGGCGCCGATTACGTCCTCGAGGACAAGACGTCGCGGCAGGCGGCCATTCCCTTCAACACCTCGGGCGGGCTCATCGGCTGGGGGCATCCGACGGGCGGGACGGGCGTTCGCCAAGCCGTCACCCTTTGGCAGCAATTAACCGGGAAGGCCGGGAAATGCCAAATTCCGATCTCGTCCGACCGTCCCTATGGACTCTCCATCAACATGGGAGGAAACGACAAAACCGTCATCGCCGTCGTCTATCGGCGGGCGGCGTAGGCCGAAGCGCGGGCGGCCGGGCGCTCATCGATAACCGGGAGAGTCGCGCCATGAAACGATTCAAGCATATCGAGTTCTACGTCGGCCTGATCGGCGCTTCGGCCGTTTTTCTCGTCTTGGAACACCTGACCCATTGGGAGTTCCTCCTCCACCTCGCCGCCATCCCGCTCGAGATATTGATCGCCGTCTTCGTCGTCGAGAGCTTCCTCGAACAGCGGGAGATCAAGGAAAAACGCCGTCAGTTGATGTTCATCAAGAGCCACCTGTTCCGGTCGGACATGAGGCCGCTCTTCCTCGCCGACTTCGCCGCCCTGAAGTCGCCCGACCTCACGTTCGAGAAGATCCGGCGCGCCTCGCTCGACGAGCTCCACGAGATGCGCCGCCAAGCGGAGACGGTCGAGTTCAAGTCGCTCGAAGCGATGGAGCCCGTTATCATGGAATACGTCAAGGCCGAGCCCGTCTGGCACGGCTTCAAAGAACGGGCCATCACCTATAACTTCGAGAGCATTTTCCAGGACATGATCGGCATCCTCCATTTCACCGGCGACGTGAAGCTGCTCAAGGAAAAATTTCCCCACCGGCTATTCGTCCATGAGGCCGCCAAACGGCCCGAGCTCCTGGCCCGCGCGCGCAAGATCGTGGCCGACGGGATCCGTAGCTTCCTGGATTACGCGGCCGAGCTCAAGGAGAAGCAGCCGGTGATGTTCGATGAAATGATGGCGGATTACGAGCTCTCGACCCAGCTTCGGGAGGCGGAATAGCCCGGCCCGCTTCCGACTACGCCCTTATGGCGGAAAACCGCGTTCTGATGAATTCTTTCGCACTATCGGCCGATAGCCGAACGGTCCCGGGTCCGCTCCGGACATAGAAATCGCCGTCCGGGCTCTCCTCGGTTTCTTTCCATTTCAGGAACACGGGCTCCGGGCTGCGCTGGCAGCTCACCAGGCAGACGGTCTTGCCTTGAACAATCTGGGTTTTCGGGTCGATGCAGGTGCTCGCCCGGTCTCCCAAGTTGTTTCGAACGACCTGCGCGAGGTGTCGCATGAACTCGTCGTCATTCTCAAACTGGTCCTGCTCGATTCCCGTCACCGCGCCGTCGTCGGCAACGCCGATCAGGAGATCCCCGCCGGCCGTGTTGAGGAACGCGGCGATGGTCTTGAGCGCGGCCA